>JBKECM010000069.1:0-13318 GCA_047974615.1 Lachnospirales bacterium | reverse complement strand
AATCAGCGAGGAACGAGTGCTAATTTTATGCGACATGCAAGATGATTTGCAAAGCAAATCATCAAGTCGAGCGTAATTTTTGTGCAGTAATATTTTTTTCTATCCTTTATCAGCACCCTCCTCTCAATCCCCTTATATTCAAGGTGTTCTGCCCATTTCACACTCTTAAAGCATTTTTATCCCATACACCCTACTAACTTTAAGTAAAATATTTTTTCAAAACTTCAACTGTTCGTTCTCCATACCCAGATGTCAAATAAGCATCTGACATAAGTTCAAATCCACCATATTTTCCGTGACGTGGTAAAATTTCTATAAAAAAATGTCCAACTTCTCTATTATCAAAGTCATGAAAATTTATGTTATATGAAAAATCATTCATTTCTTTTTTATATACCTTTAAAACTTTATTTAGTAAACTAGAAGCCTCAAAAAGCTCCTCCATATTAAATTCGCCGAAGGATTTAATGTTACGAATAGGAACAATACGTAACATTAAATGAAACTTTGACGCCGAAGGTACCACTATTTTAAAAGCCTTACCTAAAAACAAAGTCAAATAATCTGTATTTTTATTGTTAAAATAATCATAACCATTTTCTTTTCTAAAGTCGCAAAAACTATTATATATCGTATTATTTTTAGGAGTAACTCTATCTAAAGCCATAATTTGCCAATGTGTATGGTACAAAGTAGCCCCCGACAAAAACCCTTCATTTTTAAATATATTTATATATTTATACTTTTTAGAAAGTTCCCTATATCTTTCGTAAAGTGCAACAAAAATGTCATTACAATAGCTTTCGTCAAAATCTTGATATTTTTTACTATGGTCTAGGCTTTCAATTAAAACTTCGTGCTTACCATATTTATGCTCTATAGCAGGATATATATTTTCCACAATACGCACTTCTTTATGTTGCAAAATAATAGAACCCAAAATATCTTCCTTACCTTCACAAAAAGGGCAATTTTCTTTAGATAAAACTTCAAAATCTTTTGAACTTTGGTTTTTATAACTAACAGGACGCTTACTTCTTTTTTCAGAAATATACATTTCCTCTTTTGTGAGATAATCTATTTTAAATTTATCCATTATTCTAGCACCTCTTTATTATATATCCATTTTTCTATATTATAAAAATAATTATCACTATTAAATATTGCATTTTCTATAGTACCCTTTGTTAACACCGCATCTTCTTTAAACAAAATAGGTATAATGAGCAAATTATCTAAAACATATTTTTGCATATTATGATGAGCATTTAAGTATTCTTCATCTGTAACAGCTATGTTTAAGGAATTTATAATATTTAAATATACCTCATCTGAAACTTCAAATATTTGACCTTCTCCAAAAATATTTGAATACAACTGCTGACTTTCTTGAGTAAACCCACCTAAAAAAATATCAAAATCTTTATTATTCAAAGCTTCAATATATTTTTCATAGTCTAAAACTACAATATTTATAGTAATGCCAAGTTCCTTCAAAGCCTCTTTGTATAGTTCTGTACATTCTAAACGCTCTTCATTTTCAGAATTTACTATCAAATTAAAAGTTAAAGGTGTTCTGTTTTCATCGTTAGTCTTAAAAAGGTTATCTGTTGTATCGTATATATAACCATTATTTCTTAAGATATCTCTTGCATAGTCTAAATTATAGTTAGCACCCTTTGTTGTTTCATTATAAAGCCAACTTTTAGGGTTAACTCCAGTATTTGACATATAACCAAAACCAAGATATGTATCTTCAAGTATTTTGTTATAAGGTACAGAATATTTTAAGGCCTCTCTTACGTTTCTATCAGCCAAAAAAATATTAGCATAATTGAAACCTAAAAACTCAAGACTATTACTATCAACCTTCTCAACGTAACTGTCATAAGATTTTTTATAACTAAGCCAGTTATGTATATCTGTCACTGCAAAATCTAAAATATTATTTTCAAAAGCAGTAACTTCTATTTTTTCATTATCTATAGCTTCTATATTTATTTTTGTAATTTTGCTTATTTTTTCACTATATTCATTTTCTAATAAAGAAAATTCATAATAAGCACTTTGAGTTCCCATTTTATATGCACCAGTACCGAAAGGTAAAGTATGATAGGTACCTACAAATTCCTCTTTACTTATTATAGGAAAAACTAGAGAAGTGTCAAAACGTGAAAATCCATTATATAATTCAATGATTATTTTATCTTCATCATCAACATAGTATCTACTTATATTTTGAATTGCGTTTTTATAATAAACATCATCTTCTTGTGATTTTAAAATATTTAAGGAATGTATAACATCGCTTGTAGTTAGTAACTCGCCGTTACTAAATTTAACATTATCTTTTATTCCTATAACAAAAGCATTTTTTTCAGTATCAAAATAGTAATCTTTACATATATCAGGTACTACTTTTAAATTTTCATCATAAGTAAAAAGCTTATCATATACTAAATTTAGCGTATTTGCCACATTCTTATCTTTAATCATTAAAGGGTTTAAAGAGTCGAAAGGTCTAATAGCCATAGAAATCTCAGTTACTTTTTGACCTTTTGCAACAGCTGAACCACTAGTATTTACAGGTATAACTTCTTCCTCAACTACTAAATCCTCAGTCAAGTCAGCTGTCAAATTTTCAGTAACACTATTACACCCAGTTAAAATAAGTATTAATATAATAAAAATCAAAGTGATTTTTTCAAATTTCATCAAATCTTTTCTCCAATGTATCTTAAATATAATTTATATATTTTGTAATTTCTGTTAACCCTCTTTAAATAATTTTCTGATTCTTTAAAAGGTATATTTTTTTTATCTATTTTGTCGATTTCTTGTTCCTTCAGCCATCTTGTCACATTACCACTACCGGCATTATAAGCAACAATAGCTGTATCGATATCACCGAATTCTTTAATAAGGTTTGATACATACCAGCAACCTAGTTCAATGTTTATTTCAGGGTCAAAAATATCTTCGTAGCTATACCCTTCAAGGTCAATCATCGATGCACCCCAATCAGCTGTGCCTTCCATAAGTTGCATATACCCCTTTGCACCCTTATGAGAGGTAGCAAACTGGTCAAATTTACTTTCCGTACGTATAATAGCCGAAACAAGTTCAGGCTCAAGACCATATTTTTCGCTATACTTATATATTAAATCTAAATGGCTAGGTTTAAAATAAATTTTAAAACTCATAAAGGCTATAAATATAAGTAAAACACAACATAAAACTTTAAATATCTTCATTATTCTCCAAACAATCTATAATTCTTCTAAATTCTATTATTGATGATTTAAGATTAGTATTACTAATAAAATAATTACAATATTTCATAAGATAATCTTCATCACTTTGATTATGAAGTCGCAAAACACCTAATTCTTCTGTTATGCAATCCCTTTTCATTATACGATCTAACTTAATATCAAAAGGAGCTTTTATTAAAATATTGTAATCACATTTTTTATACAATCCACTTTCTACAAGAAGTGGTGCGTCAATAAAAATTATATCATATAATTTAAAGTTTTCAAATATTTTATTGTCAATTTCCTTTAAAATATATTTATGGGTAATTTTAGTAAGAATATCAAGTTTTACCTTATCTTTAAAAACAATATCGCCTAATATCTTTCTAATTATTTCTCCATTTTTAAAAACTTCATCACCAAAAAAATCGAAAATTTCTTTTTTACAATCCTCAATATATAAAACATTATGACCAATTTTATCAGCATCTATAATATAGAAGGTTTTTTTTATATTAAGATTTTTAAGTAAAAAAGATTTACCTGAACCAGAATTTCCAGTAACACCAATTATCATATAACCTCTATTTTAATTCATACATACTATCGCCAAAATTAATATCAACATCAAGCTTAACTTTAAGTTTAAGTGCTTTTTCCATTTCATCACGTAAAAGATTTATAACAACATCTTTTTCGCTTTTTAAAGTTTCTACAATAAGCTCATCGTGTATTTGTAGTATTAAACGTGACTTTAGGTTTTTATCTTCCAAAGCCTTGTTTACGTTTATCATAGCAATTTTAATTATATCTGCTGCACTACCTTGAATAGGTGTATTCATAGCAATACGTTTTCCAAAACTCCTTTGTATAAAGTTACTTGCTTTAAGCTCTGGAATAGGTCTAACACGATTTAAAATAGTAGTAGAATAGCCTAAATCTTCGGCACTTATAACTATATTTTCTAAATATTTTTTTATACCTTTGTAAGTATTAAAATATTTTTCGATATAAATATCAGCCTCTTTTTTTGTTACTTTTATATCTTCTGACAAGCTAAAAGAAGATATACCATACACTATACCAAAGTTTACAGCTTTAGCATTACTTCTTTGTTCTCTTGTAACCTCATTTAAGTCACAATGAAACACTTCCGAAGCTGTCAAACTATGAATATCCACGTTATTATTAAAAGCATCAATTAGAACACTATCCTCAGACAAATGAGCAAGTACACGCAGTTCTATTTGACTATAATCCCCTGCAACAAAACAGTATTCATCACTACAAGGTATGAACCCCTTACGCAAATTTCTACCTAAATCACTTCTTATGGGTAGATTTTGCATATTTGGATTTGTAGATGAAATTCTTCCTGTAGCTGTAACCTTTTGTTGAAATTCAGAATGTATTTTATCATCTTCACAGACACATTCAAGTAAACCGTTAACATAAGTGCTTTTAAGCTTTGTAACAGTTCTATATTGTAAAACTTTATCTATAATAGGGTGATAAAATTTTATTTTTTCTAAAACATCAGCCCCCGTTGAATAACCTGTTTTTGTTTTTTTACCACCTTTTAACCCTAATTTTTCAAATAAAATAACACCTAACTGGCTTGGGCTATTTATGTTAAATTCTTCATCAGCTAAAAAATAAATTTCTTTTGTAAGCTCATCAATCGTAATATCTAAATCTTTGCCAAAATCAACGATATTATCTACGTCAACCTTTATACCATAAACCTCCATATTACCTAAAACCCTAATTAAAGGTTGTTCAACAGCATAGAAAAGTTCTTCTTGATTACTTTCTTTTAGTTTATCAACTAAAACCTCGTAAGCATTAAAGTTCAAAATACTTCTTATAGCTAAAAAGTTATAAACCTCTCCCTCACTTAAACTTTCAAACTCTATTTTATTTTTTCCTGTACCTAAAATATTTTTTAAAGATGTTATTTCTTTACTAAAGAAAGACCAAGATAACTCCTCTATAGAATATTCTTTTATTAAAGGATTTATAACATACATAGCAACACTACTATCGAAAAAATTAGTTGTGTTACAACTAAGCCCTTTTTTTAAAGAATACATATAAAATTCTTTATAGTCAAAGAAAACTTTTAAAACCTTTTCATCTTCTAAAATATTGCTTAAAACTATAAATAAGTCTTTAAAATCATCATATTGAACAAAATAACATTTGTTATTAATAACAAAGGCAATTTTAAATTCCTCTTTAAAAATAAAAGTAAAAATACCTACTTTTTTTATGCCTTTAATTAAATTAGCAAAATCATCTAACGTTTTAATATCGTATTCTACTTTTTCTGTTTTATCACTCTTAGGTAAAAAACTTTTAAAGCCTAAACGTATAAATTCATCTATGGCCTCTTCATTAAAAAAATCTTTAATAACTAAGTCTTCCATACTATATTTAAGAGGAACTTCACGATTAATAGTAGCTAAAGTCTTTGATAACAAAGCATTTTCTCTCTCTAAATTTAGATTTTCACTTGCTTTTTTTGGTGTAACCTTTTCATAGTTTTTTATAGCATCTTCTATAGATTTGTACTCATTAATTATTTTTAAAGCACCTTTTTCACCTATTCCAGTAACACCGGGTATATTATCAGAAACATCACCCATAAGTGCTTTAACATCAATAAACTCTGTTGGTGTAACACCATATACCTCAACTACTTTATTGTAATCGTAAGTTTCAACAGTTGTAACTTGTTTTGATGTTTTAGGTATCATTATAGTAGTTTTATTGCTAGCAAGTTGTAAAGTATCTTTATCACCACTTAATATAGTAACGTCAAAATCACCTTCAAGTTCCTTTGATATAGTACCTAAAATATCATCAGCCTCGTAACCTTCAAGTTCAAAATACTTTATAGTCATTTTTTCTAAAACTTCACGTATAAGCTGAAATTGTGGAATAAGTTCCTTTGGAGGTGTTTTTCTAGTACCTTTATATTCTGAAAACATATTATGTCTAAAAGTTGGTTTTGGCATATCAAAAGCAACACATAAATGTGTAGGTTTTACTTCATCTAAAAACTTGAACATTATATTTAAAAATCCAAAAACCCCATTAGTATACACACCTTCGCTATTTGTGAGTATTGGCACACCATAATAACCTCTATTTAAAATACTATTGCCATCTATAATTAAAATTTTATTCATAAAATATCCCTTTCTCAAATACGCTTATATATATTGTAACTTATATTAATAAATTATTAAATAGTTTTTTAAATTTTTTTTATTTTTTCATTGACAATATAAAAGTTTAGTGCTATAATTTAATCAAATGATAATGATTATTATTTAAATTTAACATTATCCATTATATTAATAGGAGGATTTGATTATGAAAAAATTTGTATGTAGTGTTTGTGGTTATGTTCACGAAGGCGATAACGCACCTGATAAATGTCCACAATGTGGAGTACCAGCAAGTAAGTTTAACGAAAGTGTTGGAGAAATGCCATGGGCTGACGAACATAGAATTGGTGTAGCTGAAGGTTGTGACCCAGAAGTTCTTCAAGGTCTTAAAGATCACTTTATGGGCGAATGTACAGAAGTTGGTATGTACCTTGCAATGAGCCGTCAAGCTGATCGTGAAGGTTATCCAGAAGTAGCTGAAGCTTACAAGCGTATTGCTTGGGAAGAGGCAGAGCATGCTGCAAAATTTGCTGAACTTTTAGGCGAAGTTGTAACACCATCAACAAAGAAAAACCTTGAGTTACGTGTAATGGCTGAAAACGGTGCATGTCAAGCGAAAAAAGATATTGCAACTCGTGCAAAACAACTTAACTTAGATGCTATTCACGACACAGTACATGAAATGTGTAAAGACGAAGCACGTCATGGTCAAGCATTCAAAGGCTTACTTGATAGATACTTTGGCAAATAATAAATATTTTTATAAAAAAACCTCATAAACTTTTTGCTTATGAGGTTTTTTATGTGGCATAGTTTCCTTTTGCAATGAAACCATAGCATTTTCATACAAATAAAAAGGCTATGAACATTTTACATAACCTATATTTTTTATTAACTTTTATTTTTTTTAAGTAAAAAAACACTTTCTATATTTTTAGTTCTTGGAAACATATTAACAACTGAAAATTTACTAATATTATATTCATTTTCTAAAAGTGTCATATCTTTTATAAACCCACTTAAATCGCATGAAACATAAACTACATTATCGATTTTGTTTTTTAATATACTTTCAATAACGACAGTATCACAACCCCTACGTGGTGGGTCAAGAATTATTGCAATATTTTTGTTATCATCTAAAATAGATTGAATTTCATCTTCAAACTTACCATGTATAAAACTAACATTTTTTATATCACTTTTTTCAAGAGATGATACAGCATTTTCATAGGCAGGCAAAAGTGATTCAACACCTATAACTTTATTAAAAAACTTAGAAATACTAAAGGCTATAGTACCAACTCCACAGTAACCATCTATAACACATTCCACTTCTTCACTTTTTAAAAAATCGCAAATTATGTTATATAGATGTATAGTTTGTTGTCTATTAACTTGAAAAAAAGAAAGTAAGGAAATATCAAAAACATAACTAAATAAGCTTTCTTTAATATGTCCGTCACCTTGTAATATTATAGTGTCATTTCCAAAATTAACACTATTTTTAGCATTATTTACATTTACAACAAAAGTATGAACACCTAAGTCTTTTATTTTTTTAAGTTTACTAACAGTGGTATCGTCAAGCTTTCGCATAACAAGACCTAACAAGATATCACCTTCGGAGTTTTTCTTAAGTACAATATGTTTTACATCTTTAAGTTCAACAGAAGTAAGTATAATTTCAAGTTCTAAAATTAAATTTGAAGCAACATCAATAAATATATTGTCAAAAAGCATACAAGAAGTAAGTTTGATTAAATTATTAGTCCCTTTCTCATAAAACCCAAAATATAATTTACCCTTTATAACTTCACATTGAAAAACAACCTTATTTCTATAGTTATAAAAGTCGTATGTATGTTCAGAAGGTACAAAATCAGCATTCGACATATCAAAAGCCCTATGTAACCTATTTAAAACCATATTTTCTTTAACTACTTGTTCTTGATATTCATCTAGATTTAAAAAATCACACCCACCACAATTATCAAAAAAAGGACATTCAACCTCTTTACGGTGCTTTGATTTTGCAACAAAAGAAAGAACTTTTCCAAAAGAAAAATTCTTCTTTTCTTTAACGATATCAAATTCGACTACATCACCTATAATAGTATTTGGTATAAATATAACTTTGTCATTATATTTGCCTACACCTAAACCATCAAAGCTAATATCAAAAATTTCAGTTGTCATATTTTTACCCTAAACCAATTCTCCATAAGTAGCAAAAATTCTAGTAACCTTTTCACGATTATCAAACAGTTTAGCCATACTATTTTTACTATTTTTATCAAAACTCTTAGTTATAATAGTTCTAAAGTTAACAGGATAAATATCAGTTGGTAGCTTATATATATACATATTACTTGCTATAGGTTCAAAGACATCATAATCAAAACCAAAATGACCAGCATTTCTGTTAACTTCAGCAATAATAGATTTTTTAAACATTCTATGAAAATCTGTATGCAAATATTTTGTTAAAACGTCGTGTTCGATACATTTTTTTGTTGAAACAACAGTAATAAAAATATTTGTATAACTAAAACATAAATTTACTTCTGTATTTTCAGCTCTTAAAATAGTAACAAAATCATAAATCAAATTATTATTAGGAACTATATCAGGATTTGTTGCGATACCCTTTAACGTATATTTCATATATTGGTCGTAATAATTTGCTAAATGGCTAAAATCTACAGATTCAATATAAATATCCGTATTTTCTTTTTTAATTTTATCAGGAATTACACTTAAAGCATATAGTTTTAATGCTCTAAATATACCGTCATATTTATCAATATCAAAATCACTTATTACAAATCTAAAAAGTAAACCTGACGTATAAAATTCGTCCATTTTCTTACCCCTTTAATATTTAGTCTACATTTATATCCACAAAAACTTTTTTGTTACAAGCAATAGCATAAGCTTTAATGATAGTGCGTATAGACTTAGCAATTCTACCTTGTTTACCTATAACTTTTCCCACATCACTTTCGTTTACATTAAGTTTTAAAACGATCGTACCATCTTCTCGAGTAATTTCTTCGATTTTAATATCCTCTGGACAATCAACAATATTTTTAGCAATAACTTCTAATAATTCTTTCACAAAAAAATCTCCTATCAAATTAAATATATAACAGTCCCTTTATTAGCACTATTAAGCAATTTTTAAACTAGTGTAGCAAAAGTCAAATAACCTTCCCACAAGTGAGGGCTTGAGCCTCAACTTTCGGCAGATTATCCCTTCCCATCACCTACGTAGAGGTAGTGGTTTAATCTGTACGATTAATTCACAAAACAAAAAAACAATGATATACACTACTAAAGATTAAAATCTAAAGTTGGCTACAGCCCTCATCAACTATTGTTAAATAATTTTAACAAGCATATCTATAATATTCTCTCATCTTATCACATTATATTATAACATAAAAAAAATAATATGTCTTTAAATTTTTATATTTTTTTTAACTTTTAATAAAAAATATATTTAAAAATTATAAATACATTAAGTTCTACTAACTAAATTTCCATTTTTACAACTTCTAAGGCACTTTTTATAACTTTGTCCATATCATAATATTGATAGTTACCTAACCTACCACCAAATATTATATCCTCTTTTTCAGCTAATCCCTTATATTTTTCAAAAAGTTCGTTGTTTTTATCGTTATTTAAAGGATAATATGGCTCATCACCATACTTCCAGTCAGAAGGAAACTCTCTAGTTATAACAGTTGTATCACTTTTTTTAAACTCAAAATGCTTATGCTCAATTATTCTAGTAAAAGGAACTTCTCTTTCGTTGTAATTTACAACAGCATTACCTTGATAATCAGCAATTTTAAGCTTTTCATTTTCAAAACGTAAGCTTCTATATTCTAAAACACCAAATTTATGTTCAAAATATTCATCTATCATACCTGTAAAAACTAATTTATCAGCTATTTTTTTATAATCTTTATACTTTTCAAAAAAATCACAGTTAAGCTCAACATCTATACCTTCAAGCATCTTTTCAACGATTTTACTGTAACCACCTATTGGTATACCTTGATATTTATCATTAAAATAATTATTATCATATGTAAACCTCAAAGGTAACCTTTTGATAATGAAAGAAGGTAATTCTTTGCAGTCACGCCCCCATTGTTTTTCAGTATAACCTTTTATTAGCTTTTCATAAATATCTTTACCCACAAGGTTTATAGCTTGTTCCTCAAGATTTTTAGGATTGTCAGTTTTAAATTCAGCTTTTTGCTCCTCAATTTTAGCCATTGCTTCTGTAGGAGTTACAACACCCCACATTTTATTAAAAGTATTCATATTAAAAGGTAAATTATATATTTCACCTTTAAAATTCGCTATAGGCGAATTAACAAAATTATTAAATTCACAAAATTCATTTATATAAGACCATACTTCTTCATCACTAGTGTGAAAAATATGTGCACCATATTTATGAACATTAATATTATCAACTACTTCTGTAAAAATATTACCAGCAATATGACCTCTTTTATCTATAACTAAAACCTTTTTACCTTTTTTATTTGCCTCATAGGCAAAAATAGCACCGAATAACCCAGCACCCACTATTAAGTAATCATATCTCAATTTCAAAATCTCCTTGACTAAACCTAAAATTTTTTTATAGTTTTAGGATTTTAAGTTTTTCATTTAATTAATACAATTATATCACATTTAAGCTATCCTTTCAATATTAGTATTTCAAATATCTATGAGTTTAGCAAACATAGTATGACATTTTTATTTCTAAATCATATCATTTTATGCAAAAAAAACCCAAAACAAAGTTTTTAAAAAACTTTGTTTTGGGTTGCAACAAATGGCAACGTTGCAAAATACACCATTTTCTTCGTCATTAGTTTAAAATTAACCTTTTAGTACGCGTCAAAGCCTAATTTTAAGTCATTCCTAGAAACTGTCGCATTTTGGGGCGTCTTGGATTTGTTTCACAAATCTTGGCATAATTGCATTTTGCAATGATGCCAAATATAAACCTATATTATTTTTTATCTTAAATGTTATTTACTTAAAAATCCCATTTTTTCCATTAGTACACAAAAATCCCCTTTATTTATAACTTCGCTTGCATCAAGTTTCACGCCATCACCGGTAATAATACCTTGTTCTACAGCTTTCGTAATAGCACTTTTTTGATATTCTTTTTCATTCACAATAGTTAAATTTCCTACTTTAAACATATTATCCTCCTCGTTTTTAATAACAACATCTTCTTTTACATAGCTAATATAAGGCAACTTTCCGTGGCTAGTCCATTTTCTAGTATTCAAACCACTAATGATACCAATATTACCACAGGCAGTAATTTGAACACCGTTATCAAAACTAGGTGTACATTCTATTACTTTTCCATTACCTATATATACTCCTATATGACCTTTCAGCCATACAACTTCCCCTATTTCTACTTTAGAAAAATCTGTAGATATACTGCTACATTTAGTTATCATAGTATCAGCACCTATATCTGGAACACCATTACTAGCATATTTTGCACCGCCATAAGTTTTAGACTTATCACCATTCCACCCCCAGAGTATGGCTTTTATAACATTAACGCAATCAAAAGCAAAATAACCTTTACCTATTAATTTTCTTAAATAGGCTTGACGATTACTAGTGTACCAGCTTGGATACTGCTTAGATTTTTGGCTTATTATACTTTCATCTACAACAGAACCGAACACACCCCACATATAAGTAGTTTTATAATTATCTACAATATTTTGCAATCTTTTTACAAATTCTATATTATTCAAAACAACTCACCTCTACTGTCTACCTCTTAAAACATCTATAGATTTTTTAACAATATCAGGTACAGGTACGCCCATAAGCCCAACATTTTCTATAATACTAATAGTTTCATTTACAATATAACCATAAATAACCGTACTTTTAATAAAAGCAATTTCAGTTATAACTTCAAGTTGATAAGCCACGCATACCATAAGAAGAATAACGCATTTTCGTACCAATCCCTTAAAACCTGCATTTGACTCTAAAGCACCATTTTCTGTTTTTTTACTATTTTTAAAAACACCTGCAACTACTAATCCTGTAAAATAATCAATAGTCATAAACAAAATAAGTGCTACAAGTGCATTATCAAAACCACCAAATAAAAATGATATAACTGTAGCACCTCCTCCAAATAAAGCAATATACTCGCCTTTCAAATTTTATCCCCCTTTCCTTTTTGTAACAATATATTATATGCTATTTAATTAAAAATGCTGATTAAGGATAAAAATATATATGGCATAATTGCAAAATGCAATTATGCCATATTTTCTAATCTACTCACCACCATTTAAAAGTTTTTCAACTTCTTCTTTATGCACCTCTGGTACATCATCAATTGTTTTTCTACCTGCTAAAATTAATTTATAATAAATATTTGCCATTTTTATTTCCTCCTCTTTTTCTATAACTTAACTCTCAAACTTATGGGATCGAACGTCGTACGTTCGTCGGAGTTTGGGGTGGAAACCCCATTCTTTACTTATTTTTTTATTCGTTGTTTCCATTTTTATTTCCCCCTTTTCTATAAATTCATCTCGTAAATTTCAGTAATAGCCACCATTAAATCTAAGTTTTGTTGCTCTAAAGCTAAAGTTTTTTCGTAAAGCTCTGTAGTTGTTTCCATAAGCATTAAACTATCCTCTTTTAAAACTTCAACTTCCGTAGGCTCAGCCTTAGGTAAATTTTCAAGTTCTTCTTGAATTTCTATCTCTGAAATCTTTGAAATAAAACCATTTTCGTATTTTAACTGTAAAATTCCAAATTCATTTATAATAGGTAAACCATTTTCAATATTTG
>JBKECM010000168.1:0-4674 GCA_047974615.1 Lachnospirales bacterium | reverse complement strand
ATTTTGAAATCCTTTACACTCTCATTTTAGCCTTAAAAAATGATGAATTTTTCGAGAAATCAGGTATATCAAAGATTTACTTACCTAACTAACAAAAGAAAATTCGTTATTAATTACAGCTCCTTTACTACTTATCTTGCATTAAAACGTTGATAAGCTGCATCATAGTTTTCTGTAACTACTTCTACATTTAACGTTTTTAATCCATTTTGGAATTCTTCCCACACAGCATCATCACTTGGGTCAAGTGTCCCTGTTTGGAATTTTTGCTCATATTCGTCTTTGAAAGTTTTAATATCCGTTAAGTATGTATTAATAACTTCTGTTTCTTCGTCAGTTGTCCAAAGTGTAGGCTCCATAGCTAATGAGTAATCAGTATTTTCCCACATACCAAAAGTTTCACGACCTCTTTCATCAACAAGTGCTGCATTAACTGCTAAATCAGTATTACCAAGGTCAGATTTTAGGTATTTACTTGCTGCAAGTCCCGGTGACCAGTCAGGGTCAGCCATAATTTTATCTGTATATTGTTTGTTACCATCAACTACTTCAAAAGTTTCACCTTCCACACCCCAAGACATTAACTCTTGTCCCTCATCTGAATATAAATAGTCAAATACTTTTAATACATTAGCTAAAACTTCCTCGTCTTCTGCTGCAGATTGTGAAATTGCATATCCATATGGTTGTGCAATTCTTTTTGTTGTAGAGTTGTATTCCATTATATTTCCATTATCATCTGTCATATATGGTACTGGAATATACTCAATATCCGGGTTAACTCTTTCTACTTCTTGGAAATTAGCATAACCATCAACGTAAATAGAAGTTAAGTTATTTGTATGATGACTCATATAAATATCACTATCAAAAGAAATTAAATCAGGGTCAAGTAAACCTTCTGTGCTAAGCTTGTAATACCATTCCATAGCTTCACGATACTCATCAGTTGTTGGCCCGTATACAACGTGTCCATCTTCTGTTAATAGAAAATCGTTAGTTGTGTTAAAACCATAAATTAATTTATTTGTTTGCGTAGGATATCCAGATAAACCATAGAAGCTTTCACCTGCATTTGGAAGTTCTCCAGCATCAAAAAGTTCTTTTTGTTTTTTCAATACATTATATAGTTCATCTGTTGTAGTAGGCACTTCCATACCCGTAGCTTCAAGCCAATCTTTTCGCATCATCGGGCCTTCAAAGTAATACTTGCCTTGAGTTATCCAAGGTAGGTAAAGAATTTGACCATCTTCAGATACTATCTGTTTTTCTAAATCTTCATTCTCAGCTAATAGCTTTTTAAGGTTAGGTAAATGTTCATCCAAGTAAGGTGCAAGGTCTATAATTCTAGCATTTTTAGCATATCCAAACATAGTTTGAGGTGTATATTTGTACATTATTGCATCTGGCATATCTTGTCCTGATGTCATTATAGCTTGAAATTCTGTAGCTGCATCAGATGGATTTATCCAATCAATTTCTACTCCAGTACGTTCAGCTAAAATATTTACTGCCTCAATATCAGATGTGTTAATTCCAAGAACTTCTTCATTCCCTTTCCATTGCCACATTGTTATTGGCCTTGTGCCACTAGCTGTATCACCACTTGTGTCCGTTGTAGTGTCGCCTGATGTGTCATTAGCACTACCACATGATGTTAAAATTAAAGTGGCTACTACAACAAGGCTACTAAGTTTTAAAATTTTTTTCATAAGTACCTCCTTAAGGTTTAAGTAAGTTTTGTTTTAATTTATAATTATTAATTATAACTATTAATGATTAGCCTTTAACAGACCCTAACATAACTCCCTTTACAAAATACTTTTGTATAAAAGGATATACAACTAAAATAGGTACAACCGTAAGTACTGCTGTTGTAAGCTTAAGTGCTTTTGCAATTTGAGGACCCGAGCCAGTACTACCGGACATTTGTGCTTGTAGTGAGTTTACATTTCCCTGAGCAAGTACTTCTCTAAGATACATTGCAAGTGGCCATAACTCCCTATTTCTTGGTAAGTATAGATTTGCACTAAACCAGTTACCCCATATTGCAACTGCATAGAATAGTGCAACTACAGCAAGTCCCGGTACAGCAAGTGGTAAAACTATTTTCCATAATATGTACATCTCATCTGCCCCATCAATTTCAGCAGATTCAAAAAGTTCATGTGGAATTTGTTCAAAGTTTGAACGTAGCACTATCATATTGTAAGTCGATATAGCACCTGGTATTAATATTGCTAATATATTTCCATACCACCCTAATCCATTAACAACAAGTAAGTAAGATGGTATTAATCCTCCACTAAAATACATAGTAATCAAGCAGAAAATCATTAAGTATTTTCTGCCTATCAACTTTTTCTTACTAAGTGGATAAGCAATAAAAATAGTTAATATCATAGAAATAGCTGTGCCAACTGCCACATAAAAAATTGAATTTCTAAAAAATCTGTAAAAATCTTCAGAGAAAAGTACTGTTTTATAATTACTAAGTTCAAATCCGTGAGGCCAAAACATTATTCCTCCAGCTTTTGCTATTGCTTCTGGAGTAGAAAGAGAAACACATACTATATACCAAAAAGGATATATTGTAACAATACATAATGCTGCTAAAAAAATATAAATAAACGTATCTAATATGTAGTCCTCTAAGTTTTTCTTATATCTTCTGCGTTTAGACCACGTATGCTCTTCATTATTTTTATTTTTCAATTTTACACCACCTTAAAATAAACTAGAGTTATCTTCTGAAGCCTTTTTGCTTATATAGTTTGATGTGAATACAAAAATCAATGTAACAACAGAAACAAAAAGTGAAACAGCTGTTGAGAAAGAGTATTGGGTTTCCTCTATACCTTTTCTATATACATAAAAAGATATTACGTCTGATACTTCATATGTAATAGGTCTGGCAAGTAGCATAGTTTTTTCGAGGTTACTAGCAAGCAAGCCCCCTGTAGCTAAAATGAACAAAATTACAATTGTATTCTTAATACTAGGCAAAGATATGTGCCACATTTGTTTTAGCCTACCAGCACCGTCCATTTCTGCAGCCTCATATAGAGTAGGGTCAACACCTGCTAAAGCTGCAATATATATAATTGAGCCCCAGCCAATTCCTGCCCAAACGTCACTAAGTACATATATAGGTCTATAGAAGTTTTTATCATTCAAATAATTTATAGGTGGTGTATCAACAAATAAACCTTTTATACCATTGAATAATCCATCTAAAGAAGCAAAGTCAATTATAATACCACAAATAATTACAACTGCTATAAAGTGAGGCAGATAAGTAATATTTTGTACCGCTTTTACTACTTTTTTATTCGTAACTTCATTGATTAGTAATGCAAGTATTATTGGTGCTGGAAAACCAATAATAAGCCCATAAAAAGCAAGCACTATAGTATTTCGCATAAGTCTATAAAAGAATGGTCCACTAATAAAAATGTTAAGATGCTTAAACCCAACCCAATTTGCACCAAAAAACAAAGGATCACCGGGTACATAGTCTTGAAAACCTATTACAATACCAATCATAGGCAAGTAACAAAATACTATATACCAAATTATAGGAAGTATAAGCATTAAAAAGAATGGTATTTGCCTTATAAATTTCTTTGTGTTTTTTTTACTATTACTTACATTTGTTTTTTCCAAAGTAATCCCCCTTTATGAAACAGTTGTAAAAAATAATTTATCTAAAAGCGTATTACCACTCTTTGTAACTAGAAAATGTATTCCTAAAATAAGAAGTGGTACAATGTAAATTATTGAAAACGCCTTTGTAAATGTTTTTGATATAATTAGTAAAGTACTAAGAATTTTATTATCTCTATTTACCTTAGTTTTAAGTTGAAAAATTTTTTTGCCAACAGTAGTTGAAAATAGTAGTGTTAGGAACATATCATAAATAGCATAAATAGTTACAATATCGCTAATCATTTGGGTAAATTTTCGCTCATTTTCTAAATACTTTACTAAATATTCATCATAGGAAGCCAAATATATTAACTCATTTGAAGCACTAAAGTAATCGAATATTCTCGGAAAACCAATAATAATATGCAATATATATGAAGCAAAAATTACAATTCAGATATCAATTAGAAAACTTAAAATACGAGTTAATTTTTTTTGACCCATTTTAGTTCCCCCTATCCTTTTTTAATGATTTCAGTCCAAAATGCAGTTATGCCAAAGACATATTTTTAACCAAAACGTCCAAAAAAACTAATTTTTAGACATTGCCAGTTCATAATTTTTATTAGCTAGTTCAATGTATCTGTCTATTCCTCGCTCTTTAAGGTTTTTAACATAACTATCCCATACTTCATTATCTGTCACATCAAGGTTACCATATATGAAAAGTTGGCTAAATTCTTCGACAAAGCTTTCTATATTAGTCTTTAAAGAAATAAACTCACTAACTTCTTCCCTTGTCATAAGTGAGTCGTAAAAGTTAAAAGAATAATCATTATCGTATATTGTATCAAAGGATATATTATACTTTTCTTTTTGCAATTTACCATCAATTACAGAGTATTCTGGTTTTAAAAGATTTAAGTTTTCTTCATTTGTGTTTAACAACTTAATACCCTCTTCACTATAAAGAAAATCAATATATGTTAAAATATCTTTAATTTCTTCCTCAGATAATGAAGATGA
>JBKECM010000162.1:0-22027 GCA_047974615.1 Lachnospirales bacterium | reverse complement strand
ATTTGATTTTTTCAGCACCCTCTCTCCTAGCAGAAACACGCTGTTATGCGTTGTCGAAGCTTTCTTGAACTATTTAAAATTTAAAAGAAAATTAAATCAAGCGAGTTTTTAGAGGTCACCTAAAGTCAAAATAATTATAGTCATATTCATTTTTTTCAGCCATATCTAAAACATAAGTTTTTAAAAAATCATCTTCACTTTTTGTCCATAGGTCATAGCCGACACTTGTTACAATATCATCATACACTTCATTTGTCGTACCACCAAAATAATTAACGTTTAAAGTAGCCATAACATTAGCCATAAGTTCAGCTTTTTTACTGTCATAGTTATAGTTTTCAACTAAAGCACTAAGAGTTTGGTTATAAGATTTATCATAAAAATTATTTCTTGAATATTCTTTAAAATTAAGTAAGTCTTGATTATCTACTTCAAAATCAACTGCCCATTTTTCTACATCAACTTCTTTAGTTCTATACAAAAAATCACCTTTATTGTATTCTAAAATACCATATTGCACTGGATATACTATAAAACCACTAGTCACAATATCATATACAGTTTTATTTTCATTTGCCATTATATCTTGTATATGTATATGACCACTTAAAGATATTTTAAAGTTTAACTCCTCAAAAAGTGCTACAATTTCTTCTGCATTTTCAATAACAAATCCATTATATAATAAATCACTATGTTTATATAGGTTATGATGTAATGAAGTTACAACTTGTGCATTATTTTCTTTTGCAAGTTCGCCACATTCTTTTATCCATTTCATAGTTTCTTGGCTGAATTTTCCACCCGTTGTAGGTGCAACTATGTTAGATTCATATATAGATGAATCTAACATAAGTATCCATAAATCCTCTTTTGGCATAGTTAAATAGCTCAAGGAGTTTTTATCTCGGTAAACAGCCTCACTATATCCAAATTCACTATATATTTCTTCAAATTCTTCTGCCGTTATAAAATCGGTTTTAATTTGTTTATCTTCCTTAAACTCTCTAGCATAAGGGTTATTTATATCGTGATTACCTGGTATAACAAGCACCTCTACCCCGCTTTCTTCGATTTCCTTTAGTTTTTCACTTACATCAAGATGACTAGCTTTTTCACCATTATGTGTCAAATCACCACTTACGATTAAAAGGTCAGGTTCATTTTTGATAACTTCGTACTTAAAAGCTTCAAGTATTTCATCTATATAGTTTACTTGTCTACCATCAGAACTTTCTACCATAGTTTGAAAAGCCTCACCATGGTCATTAATACTATTAGATAAATAGTGAATATCTGTAACAGTATAAATAGTAAAATCATCATCAATATCAATATCAATATTAATATTAATATTAATATCATCTTCGGAAGTTTCAATATTATTACTTTGAACTTCTATTTTTTCTAAAGTTTCTACTTTTTTTATGTCAGAAACTTCATTTTCCGTTTCATTAGCTACAACTTCCTCACTACTACAAGAAGTTAAACTCATACACAAAACACCTATCAAAATCAAAAATTTTTTATACATAAACTACCTAACCATTATTTTTTCTTATGGCATCATTGCAAAATGCAATTATGCAATTTATAAAATACTTTTCAGTTTTTCCTTTGTAACTTCAATAGCTCTACCTCTATGACTTATAGAATTTTTTTCATCAAGGCTCATTTGACTGAAACTTTTATCGTAACCTTTAGGTATAAAAATCATATCATATCCAAAACCTTTATCTCCTAATAGTTCAAAAGATATTTCACCTTCAACAACACCAAATTTTTCAAAAGCTTCGCCATTTGGCATTATAGTGTATATACAAGATACAAATCTGGCATTACGATTAGTAAAGTTTTTCATTTCTTCAATCATCATTTGATTTTTTGTTATCCAAGGAGTATCAACACCATTATATCTTGCAGAATATACTCCGGGCTTATTATCTAAAGCTTCAATCTCTATACCACTATCATCACTCATAACAATATAATCTTCTTTATTTTCTAAAGCATTGTATAAAGCTTCGGACTTTATTTTTGCATTTTCAAAAAAAGTAACCCCTGTTTCTTCTATATCAAGATCAAGACCTACTTCACCCATAGATAAAACATCAATATTAAGATCAGAAAACATCTCTTTAAGTTCGTTTATTTTACCTTTATTTTGCGTTGCAAATACTATTTTCATAATTACTCCATTTAAAACATTTATTTTTTATTTTTAAAAAGGAATTTTGAAATTACTTCCAAAATTCCTTTCCTATTAATTGTGAAGTTTAAAATATAAAAATTCAAACTTCATTTTTAAAAAACATTTTATTCTTATAGTTCAGGCTCAATAACACCATAACCGTTATCAACTCTTTTGTAAACTACGTTAACTTCGTTTGACTCTGCATCTCTATATACATAGAAATTATGGCCAACAAGTTCCATTTCCATAATAGCTTCTTCAACGCTCATAGGTTTAACAGGGAACTTTTTAACTTTTACAACTTCATCATCTACTTCAACATCACTATCATCATAAACAGGTAATACGCTAAACTCATCAGCGAATTTTTTATTACGTTGTGATTTATCTTTTAATCTAGCTTTATATTTTGAGATTTGTTTTTCAGCTATATCAACAACTAAATCTATAGCAGCATACATATCCTCATGAATAGTTTCTGCTCTTAAAGTACGTTTAGGTAAATGAACAGTCACTTCGATTTTACTTACTTTTTTAACAGTAGAAAAAGTAACACCTATTTTAGTATCATCAGATATGTAACGAGATAATCTATCATCAATTTTATCTTTCGCTTTTTCCTTCATACCTTCTGTTACAGTCATACCTTTACCAACAAATGTATAGTTCATAAAAAACACTCCTTCCGTTTTAGGATATCTAAATTTATGCAAAACATATTAATGATACCCTATACCAATAGTAAAAAATAAATTAAAATTACTTCGGTTATATTATTATATTAAACATAAATAACAAAAACCCTTCAAAAATTTTAAAAAAAATTAAAAAAGTTACAAAAAGTTTTCGTCATTTTTTAAAACACCATTTAAAATGTGATTACGAGCTAAAAAATCACAACGTTCATTAAACTCATTGTTCGCATGACCCTTCACCCAAACAAACTCTACAGTATGTATTTTAAGTAAAGGTAGCACCCTTTCCCATAAGTCAATGTTCAAAGCCATTTTCCCATCTGATTTTTTCCAACCTTTTTTTGCCCAACTATATACCCAACCTTTTGTAATTGAATCAATAACGTACTTACTGTCAGAATATAATTTAACATTACAAGGTCTTTTAAGTTTTTCTAAAGCATCAATTACGGCTAGTAACTCCATACGATTATTTGTAGTATTTAAAAAACCGTCAGAAAACTCACTCTTTTTTTCACCATAAAACATAACAATGCCATATCCACCTTTACCGGGGTTTCCACTACAAGCACCGTCAGTATAAATGATTACTTTTTTCTCAGACTCTAAAGTTTCATTTAATGAGCCTACAATAATTTTAGGTATATGGGATATTTTAGGCAAAATTTCTTTAGCCCTTTCATAGTCAAAAGGCGTAGTAACTTTAATATTATTAAAATCACCATCAACTACATAAACATCTTGTCCATAAAATTCCATAACACTAGCTTCATCAGTAAAATTTACACCTTCACTTATTGCCATATTATAAAATTTTATGAGTTTACTTTTATTAAAACCTTGAGGTGTTTGTGCACTAATAATAAACTTTCTATCAAGAGTTTCGCAAATACTACCGTCATCATTTATAAGTTTTAATGTATCAAATATTTTCGTACCTAAAATACAATTATCTTTCTTAAGGACTTCCTTCATTATTTCATTTATTTTTAATGGAGAAATAAATGGTCTAACCCCATCGTGAACTAAAACATACTGACTATTAGTGTCCTTAGATGCATTTAGTCCATTATATACGCTTAAATATCGTTCTGTACCACCGACAATTATTTCTTTTACTTTATTAAACCCATAGTTTGCAACAATATTTTTAAGATTATCTACTTCATCATTATTAGTAACAAGAAAAATGTTACTAACCTCAGATTTTTCAAAAGCTTCAATAGTATATGCAATAAGTGGTATGTTATTAAGCTCTAAAAACTGTTTTTTAACTTCACCACCAAATCTAGCACCTATGCCACTGGCTACAATAATAACATCAAAATTCATTTATCACCTTTTAATTTTCAGTTAAATTATAATAGTCATCAACAGTACCGTCATTCAAACAAGTTTCAATGATTTTTCTTCCTAAAGGATTAAGATCATCAGTTAAATATTCAGATATTTCTTTTTTAAAGAAATTAACTAACATTTCAGCACCTGCGTCATAGGCATCATTTCCTACTTCATTTTGTAAATTTACGTGTAAAAATCCTTTATTTAACACAGTACCATCTATTTTAACACTTGAAGGAATGTATCCCAGTAAAGGACAACGTGCCTCATCAAGCTTTTCTCTTTTAAACTTGATACCACCACGACGAGAAACATACTCACGAGTAGCCCATTGACCAGCAAAATCAACTTTATAAGCACCAATATATTGGTTTGGTACAAGTATATACTTTGTTTCAGGTGTTCTTAAAATTTGTTCAAGTAATAGATTAGCCTGATCAACTTTTTTACCTGTGGCAAAAGGCCAATATGAACCTACACCTTCACTTTGCATTTGCCCATTATCAACTATAGAAGGGTTAGCAAAACCACGCGGTGCTGCAAGACGCCATAACCAAGCTAAAGCCGGAGGTAAAATATGGAATAAACCAGCAATACCATACTGTGGTGCATTTTTAACACAAGGAGGTTGTCTTAAACCAAAAGAACGTATATCAACTTCCACTTCAGTGTTAATAATATCATCAAAAAACTCACGTGGCATAATAAATCTTGGGTTAGGACAAGGCTTGTTATTGTCGTCCATAATTGGTTCCCATATTAAAGCTGTAGAACCGGGTACAGCATCAATGTTAAGCATTATAATTGGCTTTTTAGGGTGAATAGCGTTGTATTCAACACTTGGTTGCACACCATATTTATCTATATGGTTTACACGTAAAAACCAACCGTCCTCTGCATCAGTAACAACAAGTTTTTTACTATTATTTTGCAAAGAAGGGTGGCACAATGCCATATCATCAGTAACTGGGAACAAATCAACAGTGTCAGATATATGTACCTTATATTCATCGCCGCTTATAATGTTTTTACCAAGTAGTAAAGAACCATCTTTCTCACGTTGTAAAGGCTCAAGCATCTCAGACTTACCACCACCAGATGCACCTTCATGCATAATAGTTAAAGTTAACTCGTATGGTGTAACAACCTTTACAGCTGAAGCATGTAAAGTTATCCATTTTTCTTGTTCACCTATTGATAAAAGTACTCCATATATACCTTTTTTAGCACTAGGTCCCGGATACAAGTTGTAAGAGAAAACTTCATGCATATCATATAATCTATTATGTACAACAACTTGTTGCCCATCAAAATGTGTATGTCTAAAAGGAGGTGCAACGTAAACTACAGCCTTAGGCTTAAAAAAATTAGGTATTTTATCACGAGGTATAAAGCCTTGTAAATCTGCTAAAGCTCCTGCAAAAAAAGCAGCATTAACAGGACAAACAAGTAAAGAGTCATAACCAAGACCTAAAGTACCATTACCAGATAAAAAAGGTAATACTATAAGTTTATTTTGATTTTCAAGCCACTTAAAAGTATCATTTCTTGTACCTTTAAAAGACTTACCATATCTTTCTTCAAAAGTAGTTTTGTCAGTAGGTAAATCGTCACCTATAACCATAGAGTTAGGGTCACGACGACGCATATAACTTTCATAATAGTTAGCTACAATACCATTTTTACACTTTACAACATAAGCTTCCTTAACCTCTCCAAGTTCTGGAACTTCGTAACTAACTTCAAATTTATCTTCTTTGCCACCTAAAGCAAGATCAAATAGTTCTTCTCTTGAATTTGGTATAATAACTTCAAATCCCTCTTTTTTCAAAATATCATCAAGTTCTTTAGGTAATACAATTTTATTCAAAAATCTTCTAGTTAAATCGTCCATATTTTCCACCTACCTTTTTTTACTTATTATATCTTCATTTACAAGAAAGTTTTCAAGTTTCATCATAGTGTCTTTACTTAAGCAATGTTCCATTAAACAAGCTTCTTCGTCTGCGATAGAATCATCTACTCCTAAAACGTCCTTTAAAAAAGCTTTTAACAAAATATGGCGACTTGCTATATCTTTTGCTACAAGTATACCTTTTTCAGTAAGTTCAAAAGTACCATACTTTTCATGTAAAATAAATCCTTGCTCTTTTAAATTTGTAATAGCTTTATTTACAGAAGGTTTAGATACTCCAATTCTTTTAGCTAAATCTGTAACACGAACTTTACCATCATTATGTGATAAGTCGTAAATTTCTTCTAAGTAATTTTCAAGTGAAGCTGATACCTTCATACTATCCCTCCTATCAAAAGTATTTTATACATAAAATATCACTCTAATTGAATAAAATTTTAACTATATCAATTATACCACAGTTTAATTTTATATACAATAATATGTAAAATTTATGATAAAGAAAATTAAGGTAAACTTACCCATACGCATTTTTAAATTTTTCTTAAACTAGTAATATAAACATCTTGCAAAATTTTTATTTTGTGTTAAAATATAAGTGATGACATTTAAAACTTAATATGAGCTTTAAGTGTTAACATTTAATTTTATAGGAGGTGTCTTATTATGGCATATGTAATTAATGATGATTGTATCAACTGTGGTGCTTGTGCAGCTGAATGTCCAGTATCTTGTATTTCTGAAGGTGATAGCATTCACGTAATCGATGGTGATGCTTGTATATCTTGTGGTGCTTGTGCTGGTGTATGTCCAGTTGGAGCTCCAAACGAAGCATAATTCAATTTGTTTTATATATAAAAGGTGTCTTCTAAAATGAGGTACCTTTTATTTTTTTTGCAAACTTTAACTATAATTTAATAGTAAACATAATTTTTTATAAAAAAAATGACCTAATAAATAATCTTAGGTCATCTAAAAAAAATTGTAGGGTAAATTGATGAAAAAAATTAAGGAACAAGTACTTAACAAAGTATTTTGTAGAAAAAAATTGTTAAATATAAAGCGTTTTCCCTCTTTCTCTTATTTTACTATTTATAGTAATACTTACACTATAAAAAAAGGTACTAAGGCAATTTCTTCTTTATTCCAAAACTTTTATTTTTCATTACTATTTAAAATATTGCATAAAATACACAATATATTAAAACATTAACATAAATGAGTTACATTATTAGGCTATCGAGTATTTTTTATAATCCTTGAGCTTGTCGCATTTGCAACGTTGCCTAATAATCTTTTTTATATTATATCACCAATTTTCAAAATTTAAAGACACTTTATATAAACTACATACATTATTGTATAAACTACATATTTATATATAAAAAAGGTGTAAAACTTAAAATTAAATTTTACACCTTCTATATTTAAACTAATATTATTTATTTCTTAATACAGCTTGTGCTGCAGCAAGTCTTGCGATTGGCACACGGAAAGGAGAACAAGATACATAGTTTAAGCCAATTCTATGACAGAAGTCGATAGAAGTAGGGTCACCACCATGCTCACCACAAATACCAAGTTTGATATTTGAACGAGTAGCTTTACCTTTTGTACAAGCAATATCCATAAGTTGTCCTACACCTGTTTGGTCTAAACGAGCAGTTGGGTCAACTTCATAGATTTTGTTACCGATATAGTCATTTAAGATTTTACCAGCATCATCACGAGATAAACCGTAAGTCATTTGAGTTAAGTCGTTAGTACCGAAAGAGAAGAACTCAGCTTCTTCAGCGATAGCATCAGCAGTTAAAGCAGCACGAGGAATTTCAATCATAGTACCAACCATGTATTTTAATTCGATACCAGCTTCAGCGATTAACTTATCAGCTGTTTCAACGATTAAATCTTTAACGAATTTTAATTCTTTAACTTCGCCTACAAGTGGAACCATAATTTCAGGAACTACATTGTAACCTTTTTCTTTTTTAACTTGAATAGCAGCTTCGATGATAGCACGAGTTTGCATTTTAGCGATTTCTGGATAAGAAACAGCAAGACGACAGCCTCTATGACCCATCATTGGGTTAAGTTCATGTAAAGCATGAGCTTTTTGCTTTAATTCATCTACAGTTTTACCTAAAGCAGTAGCGATTTCTTTGAAGTCTTCATCAGAGTTTGGTAAAAACTCATGTAATGGAGGGTCAAGTAAACGTACAGTTACAGGTAATTCTTTCATTGCTTCATATATACCAACAAAGTCAGCTTTTTGGAATGGTAATAAACCATCTAATGCTTTAACTCTTTCAGCTTCAGTATCAGCTAGAATCATTTGACGCATTTTGTTAATTCTGTCTTCTTCAAAGAACATATGCTCAGTACGAGTAAGACCGATACCTTCAGCACCAAACTCAATAGCTTTTAAAGCATCTTTTGGAGAGTCAGCATTTGTACGAACTTTAAGTGTTCTGATTTCGTCAGCCCAAGACATAAATGTAGCAAAATATCCAGAAATTTCTGCTTCTTGAGTAGGAATAGCTTCACCGTAGATATTACCAGTAGAACCGTCTAAAGAGATTTCATCTCCTTCAACATATACTTTTCCACCAAGTTCAAATTTCTTGTTGTGCTCGTCCATTTTGATTTCTTCACAACCAGATACACAACAACGACCCATACCACGAGCAACAACAGCAGCGTGAGAAGTCATGCCACCACGTACAGTTAATATACCTTTTGATACTTCCATACCAACGATATCTTCTGGAGAAGTTTCAAGACGAACAAGGATAACAGCTTCGCCACGACCAGCAGCAACAGCAGCATCTTCAGCACTAAAGTAACACTTACCAGTAGCAGCACCAGGTGATGCAGGTAAAGCTTTACCAATAGGACTAGCAGCTTTTAAAGCTTTAACATCAAATTGAGGGTGTAATAATTGGTCTAAAGACTTAGGATCTACCATAGCGATAGCTTCTTCTTTAGTGATTAATCCTTCCTCAACTAAATCAACAGCGATTTTTAAAGCAGCACCAGCTGTTCTTTTTGCATTTCTAGTTTGAAGAATGTATAATTTGTTTTCTTCAAAAGTAATTTCCATATCTTGAACATCTTTATAATGTTTTTCAAGTTTAGAAGCGATAGCCATAAACTCTGTATAAATAGCAGGGAATTCTTTTTCAAGGTTTTCAAATTTTTCAGGAGTACGAACACCAGCAACAACGTCTTCACCTTGTGCATCAACCATATACTCACCGTAAATTTTGTTTTCACCAGTTGCAACGTCACGAGTAAATACAACACCTGTACCAGATGTTTTACCCATATTACCGAAAACCATTTGTTGAACGTTTACAGCAGTACCCCACTCATAAGGGATTTCGTTCATTCTTCTATAAACGTGAGCTCTTTCGTTATCCCAAGAACGGAAAACAGCAGTTATTGATTCATATAATTGCTCTTTAGCGTCAGAAGGGAAATCTTTACCTTGATCATCTTTATAGATTTTCTTAAATCTTGTACAAATTTCTTTCCAGTCTTCACCAGACATTTCTGTATCAGATTTAATGTTTTTATCTTCTTTATATTTATCAAGTTCTCTTTCAAACTTATGTTTATTAACACCGATAACAACGTCTGCAAACATCATAATAAAACGACGATAAGAGTCATATGCAAAACGATCATTATTTGTTTTACTAGCTAAAGCCTTAGTAGCCTCATCATTTAAACCAAGGTTTAAAACTGTATCCATCATACCAGGCATAGAAGCACGAGCGCCAGAACGAACAGATACTAATAAAGGATTTTCAAGGTCACCAAACTTTTTGCCAGAGATTTTTTCAAGTTCAACAACAGATGCGTCAACTTGAGCTTTAATATCATCAGCTAAAACTTTACCATTTTTATTGTAGTGTGTACAAGCCTCAGTAGTAACAGTAAATCCTTGTGGAATAGGTAAGCCAAGCGTTGTCATATCTGCAAGATTAGCACCTTTACCTCCAAGTAAATTTTTCATTGTTCTATCGCCTTCTGAGAACATATAGACCCATTTTGTCATAATTATAGACCTCCTAGTTTTTATGCAAAAGTAAAACTTTTGTTATTTTAAAATATAGAATTATTTAAAGAACGCTAAACTTCTTTAAACTATGTTAATTATAACATAATTTAAGAATAATTTTAAGTAGAAAATCAAACATTAGAAAATTTCTTATATAGAAATATATTAAATAAATTTCTAATTTTTTGTTACTTTCTACTAAAAAATGAATTTATCAGAGAAATATTCCTTTAATTCTGAAACTTTTATTCTTTCTTGCTCCATAGAATCTCTATGACGAACAGTAACTGTACCATCTTCTAGTGTATCAAAGTCAACAGTTATACAGAAAGGTGTACCTATTTCATCTTGACGTCTATATCTTTTACCTATAGCACCTGCATCATCATATTCACAATTATAAAGTTTTGAAATATCTTCAAATATTTTCTCAGCTTCATCGTTTAGTTTCTTAACAAGTGGCAACACAGCAACTTTTATAGGAGCAAGTGCAGGGTGAAAATGCATAACATTACGTATTTCACCATCTTCAAGTACTTCTTCATCATAAGCTTCACAAAGGAAAGCTAAAGTAACACGGTCAGCCCCCAAAGAAGGTTCAATAACATAAGGAATGTACTTTTCGTTTGTGTACGGGTCATTATATAGCATATTTTTACCTGAAGACTCTTGATGACTCTTAAGGTCAAAATCTGTTCTATCTGCAATACCCCATAACTCACCAAATCCAAATGGGAAACGGAATTCTATGTCCGTAGTAGCCTTAGAATAGTGTGAAAGTTCTTCTGGCGAATGGTCACGTATTCTTAAATTTTCTTTATTTATATCTAAACTTAATAACCAGTCAATACAGAACTGCTTCCAGTATTCAAACCATTCAAGATCAGTATCAGGCTTACAGAAAAACTCAAGCTCCATTTGTTCAAACTCACGAGTACGGAATACAAAGTTACCCGGAGTTATCTCATTTCTAAAAGATTTACCTATTTGACCTATACCAAAAGGCACTTTTTTACGTGAAGAACGTTGCACATTATTAAAGTTTACAAAAATACCTTGAGCCGTTTCAGGGCGTAAATAAACAACATTTTTACTATCTTCAGTAACTCCAGCAAAGGTCTTAAACATAAGATTAAACTGACGTATATCAGTAAAGTTATGTTTACCACAACTAGGACAGTCAATGTTATTTGAGTCAATATATTCTTTCATTTTATCATTTGACCAGCCATCAACAACTTCTTCAGACCCTTGTTTAGCCATAAAATCTTCTATAAGCTTATCTGCTCTAAAACGTTCTTTACACTCTTTACAATCCATTAAAGGGTCAGCAAAACCACCAACGTGACCAGAAGCTACCCAAACATTTGGATTCATAAGTATAGCACAATCAATGCCAACATTGTATTTATTTTCTTGAACAAATTTTTCCCACCATGCTTTTTTTACGTTGTTTTTAAGTTCAACTCCATAAGGACCATAGTCCCAAGAGTTAGCTAAACCACCGTATATTTCAGAACCCGGAAAAATAAAACCACGATTTTTACATAAAGCAACAACTTTATCCATTGTTTTTTCCATAACAGCCTCCTAAATAATTAATTTTTTTAATTATATTTACTTTATTTTAAAATAAAACAAAATACTTGTCAAGTTGTAACATTAAAATTTCAAATAATTTACAACAAACCTTACTTTTATTTGAAATAGTTTTGCAGTACAATATTTTTTATGTTATAATGATGTATATTTAAGACTATTTTAAAGATAAAGAGGTAAATTATGATAATAAACTGTCCAGAAGACTTAAAAGCAACAGAAGAAAATTATATTAAAATTGAAGAGGACGACATAGACTTTTATGTTGATACAATAGAACTATGTGAAGATAATGCTATTTTTTGTGGTAGTGCTGTTATTGAAGATGAAAAATATAATGGCTTTACAGTAGAAGTAACCTTTGTAAAATTTCCAACCTCTAAAGATTTTCTTGATATTTTAAAAGAAGAATGGGATTTTTACGATTTAATTTTTTAAGGAGAATGAAATGTATTTTATATATATAATTTTTGTAGCTATATTAGTGGCAATAGACCAGTTAACAAAGCATCTAGCTATTTTGAACCTAATGGGAAATGGCAGAGTTGAAATAATTCCAAATTTATTGAATTTTGTATATGTAGAAAACAGGGGTGCCGCATGGGGTATGTTTTCAAATAATACTTTTGCACTATCTATTATTTCACTTATAGTAACTTGTTTTTTAATATGGATTTTAGTTAATCGTAAAAAATATTTTACATTTAAAAGAATAGATTTTATCATACTACTTATTATATCTGGTGCACTTGGAAATTTTATTGACCGTTTTTTTAGAACTTATGTGGTTGATTTCTTAGAGTTTGGCTTTATAAGTTTTCCAGTTTTTAATATGGCAGATGTTTATGTTGTAGTAGGAAGTATTTTACTTGCATTAGTTACAATATTTTTTGAGAAGGAAGATAAAGCAAATGACTAAAGAAATGGATTTAGATTTTTTGGAAGACTTAGATATTGATATAGACGCAGAAAACATTGAAGAAATACAAAGTTTTAAGATATCATTAGAGCAAAAAAATACTCGCATAGACCATTTTTGTTCAGATATGCTACCTATGTTTTCAAGAAGTAATATTCAAAAACAAATAGAAAATAATTTTATAACAGTAAATTATAAATCTGTAAAAAGTAACTATAAGCTACGAGAAAATGATTTAGTTAAAATTTTATTTTTAAAACCTAAAGAAGTAGAAATTTTGCCTGTAGAAATGCCACTGAATATACTTTTTGAAGATGATGATATTATAGTAATTGATAAGGAACAAGGTGTAGTAGTCCACCCGGGCAATGGTCACCAAAATGACACCTTAGTAAACGGGCTAATGTTTCACACAAAAAATACACTTTCAGGAATAAACGGAGAATTAAGACCGGGCATCGTACATAGAATTGATAAAGATACTTCGGGAATAATTGTAATAGCAAAAAATGATTTTGCCCACGTACATTTAGCAAAACAATTAGAAGAACATACTATGACACGTATATATTCCGCCATAGTAATAAACAAAGTAAAAGACCTAGAAGGAACAATTAATCGACCTATAGGACGTGACAAAAATGATAGAAAAAAAATGTGTCTTGATCAAAATGGTAGACACGCTGTTACTCACTATAAAGTAATAGAAGTATTATCAAATGCAACTCATATTGAATGTAAACTTGAAACAGGACGAACTCATCAAATAAGAGTGCATCTTGGAAGTATCGGACACTATCTTTTGGGTGATGCTACATATGGTAGTAGCAAGCAACATCATAAGCTAAAAGGTCAAGCACTACATGCAAAAAAGCTAGGATTTATACACCCACGTACAGAAGAATATATGGAATTTAATTCGCAACTACCTGAAAGTATGTGTAAACTTATAAAAAAACTTGGAGGTGAAATTTTTGAGTAAAGACTTTCTCTCAATGAAAAATATCCCTGAACAAGAGATAAATAGTATTTTAAACACAGCGAATACTATGAAAGCACTTTTAAAAAATGATAAAAAAAGAGTACCACACTTAAGTGGAAAAACGATAATAATGATATTTATACAAGAAGATGGCCCTGCTAAGCTTTCTTTTCAGCTTGCAAGTCAATATCTTATGTCAAATATTGCAGATCTTACAAGTGCCCAAACAAACTCAACAGACTTTTATAACATAAATGAACTAGGTCACTTTATAGAGCAAATGGGTGGAGATTTTATTGTAATGAACCACCCTATGTCAGGAAGTTGTAATCTTTTAGCCCAAAATGTACGTGCAAGTGTAATAAACGCCGGTGACGGTATGAATGAAAATCCCACACAAGCATTACTTGACCTTATGTGTATAAAAAAATATAAAGGTGGCTTTAATAACCTTAAAGTATCCGTAGTTGGTGATATTTTAAATAATAGTGTTGCAAAAAGCAGTATATGGGCACTTAATACTTTAGGTGCAAAGATAACATTATGTGGTCCCCCTACTTTAGTACCTAGGATATATGAAAACTTAGGTGTAAAAATAACATATGACCCTTATGAAGCCGTAGATGGTGCAGATGTTATAATGTCCCAAAGTTTACGAGAAAAAGAATTTTATCAACAACTGTTGCCAAGTCAAAATGAGTACAAAAAAACATATAAAATCGATGAAAAAATGTTAGCTTATGCACATAGTGATGCCATAGTGGTTCATAATGGACAGCTAAAACGTGGTATAGAAGTATCTTCAAAAGTAATCGTTGCAAATCATACTTTTTCAGAAGACCAAATATCAAATGGAGTAGCCCTTAAGATGGCATTGCTTTTCTTATTAGCAAATAAAGGAGGTACAATAGGTTGATATTAATAAAAAATGGTAACATTGTTTTAGAAAATACTATCGAAGAAATGGATTTATTTATATCCGATAAAAAAATAGTAAAAATAGGTAAATCCTTACCAGATAAAGATTGTATTATTATAAACGCAAAAGGTAGATATGTTTTACCGGGACTTATAGATATGAACTGTACCCTTAAAGATCCGGGCTATGAACATAAAGAAGATATAGAATCCCTCTCATTGTCAGCTGTTGCAGGAGGCTATACAACTATTTGTTGCGTACCAATTACACGACCTGTTGTTGACAACAAAGTTGTAGTGGAATATGTAATGAACAAAATAAAATCTGAAAGTACAGTTGATGTAAAACTTTATGGTATAGCAACAAAAGATGGGGAAGAAGAAAAATTTTCAGAAATATCTGAAATGCATAAAGCAGGCGTTATAGGTATTTGTGATGGTAATAAAAGTATAATGAATACATACCTTTTTAATAACTTTTTACGTTACTGTGAAATGTTTCATCTTCCCATTATTACGTTTTGTGAAGATGAAACCTTAAAGCATGATGGTCTGCTTCACGATGGAACAACAGCTGTTTTCAACGGTTTACAAGGTATCCCACGTGAGTCAGAAGAAATAATAGTAGCGAGAAATCTTATTTTAGGTCGTGATAAAGACTTAAATATGCATTTCACAAAAATATCCTCAAAAAATTCTTTAAACCTTATAAAATTTGCCAAAACTGAAGAAAGAAAAATAACTTGTGACTGTACAATACACCATTTATTTTTTACAGAAGATGACGTTGCAGGTTTTAAAACAGAATTTAAAACCTCACCACCATTAAGAACAAAGGAAGATGCTTTAGCTCTAATAGACGGTATAAAAAAAGGAATAATTGACTGCATAGTATCAGGACACAACCCTGAAAACATTGATACAAAAAGAAAAGAATTTGAAAAAGCCTCCCTCGGTGTATCTTCTCTTGAAACATCGTTTTTAGCAGGCTACAACAAACTTGTTTTAGAAAATCATATTACAATGAACAAACTGGCTGACCTATATTCAAAAAATCCAAGTAAAATTTTAAATATTGATAATGTAGGAGAAATAAAAGAAGGTAACATTGCAAATATTTTAATATTTGATCCAAATCAAGATACAAAAATGAACTCTGAATATTTTTACTCAAAAGCAAAATATTCTATGTTTGAAGATATGACTTTTAAAGGTAGAATTAACACAACAATAGTAAATGGTAAAGTAGTTTATAAAACTAAATAATTTTTAAAAAAGGACTATTGATTAAAAAAATCAATAGTTCTTTTTGTTACTGCTCTATTTTTTACTATAAAATAATATAGCAGAATATATTATAGTAAGAAAAGTTACAGTTAAAATAGGTATAAAAGAAACTAGCATATTGCCACTTGTTACAAAAGCTATAACTAATCCTATAATACCTGCTAAACTGAATAATTTACCTGCTAAAATATGGGTTTTTATCCAATTTTCTGAATCCATTAGTGTAAAAGGTATTCTAAATCCAATAATAGCATTAGGTGGAATTTTAGGTAGAAAAAATCCCATTATAATAAAAAATAAATTAAAAGCATAGCAAAATAATATGCCTATACTACTTGGCTTACCATCAACATAGTTAACAGCCTCATAAATTATAGATATAGAAACTAAATCCATTAAAACTAGTACAGCAATATAAAATTTAGCTATTATATTTAGAGATTTATCTTCTCTTTTTTTTGCAAGTTTTGTAAAGAAAGGAATAAATAAACCTATGAGAGCAGTAAAAGCACCTGTCACAGGTAAAATAGCTAAAGTCCATTTACTACCCATTTCCGTTACAATCCCATTACCATCAAAACTAGTAGGAACTATATCCGGTATGCTTTTAAAGATAATAACCAAATATATTATAGGAATAAAAGCTAAAAGTAAATAAATAAAAGTATATCTTTTATTAACCATACAACCTTCTTTCTGTTTGCAAATTAAAATTTACTATTCTTTTTTATTTTTTCTTTTCTTTACTGCTTCGGTTAAAATATACTCAATTTGACCGTTAATAGAGCGAAAATCATCTTCAGCCCATTGATTAAGTTCATTCCATAAAGTACTAGAAATTCTAAGTGGTATTTGCTTTTTGTCCTTAGTTTTTTCTTTATCAGTAGAACTTGACATTAGTATATACTACCACTATTTACTATAGGTTGAGTATCTTTATTTGAGCAAAGAACAACAAGCAAGTTAGAAACCATTTGAGCTTTTCTTTCTTCATCTAACTGAACGATTTCTTTTTCGCTTAATTGATCTAATGCCATTTCAACCATAGTAACAGCCCCTTCAACGATTTTCTTTCTAGCATCAATTATAGCTTTTGCCTGTTGTCTTTGTAACATAGCAGAAGCGATTTCTACAGCATAAGAAAGATGTGCAACTCTAGCTTCAATTATTTCAATACCAGCAACTTCTACCTTACTTTGAATTTCTTTTTTAAGCATATCCACGATTTCTTTAGTACTTCCCCTTAAAGTTTTTTCTCCGTCAGACTCTTCATCTGAATCGTAAGAAAAACTAGATGCAACAGAACGTATAGCACCGTCACATTGTGTAGATAAATATGTTTCATAGTTATCTACATTAAAAACAGCTTTATATGGGTCAACAATTTTCCATATAATGGCAACTCTTATTTCAATAGGATTACCATCTAAATCATTTACTTTTTGTTTTTCATTCAAAAGAGTAAGTTCCTTTAAAGGTATTGTTTTATTTTTTTTGCCAATTTCTAAGCTCCCTTGAGCATTAAAATTAACTTTTGTAGCTTCATTTTCTTTATTGTTACTAGTTGCATTGGCAACAAAAGGATTAACAAAATAATATCCATCTTCTACTATAGTTCCATAATATTTACCAAACAAAGTGAAAATAACAGCCTCATTCGGTTTTACAACTTTTAATCCAGCAAAACACGTACATATAACAGTAACAATAATAACATAGCTCGTAATAGCAACACCTATTACCACTGCATTATTAACCATACATAAACCAACTAACAATACAGTTGAAATAATAAGCCCTAATAAAAGTGAAATTAAAACTCCCATACCATTTTTTGTTGTTATATACTTATTTTTATTTTCCATTTTACACCTCCATTTTTGATATCTTTATCATATCAAAAGAATATTATTTTGTCAAGAAATAAATAAAAAGCTGTAACTTTATTTTTATATAAAGTTACAGCTATAAAATTATCTTGCAGTAATAAAATCTTCAAAATCTTCATACACATCTTCAAGATCTAAATCTTCAAAATATTCCCTAACTTCATCAAGACTACCAAAATATTCGTCATCACGATAATCAATAAAATTTGATATAACACTATAAGATAGCTCACTAGATAGACGCTCTATTTCATTATGACTTGCTGTATTAACGTTAGTGTATAATGAAATTTTATCAGAATAATCTTCAATATCAGTATAAAGTCTATTATATTGATATATGTTTCGGTCTTCCAAAACGCTTTGTGCCACAGATGAACTTAATCCAATTTCTGTTAAATCACTTACAGAACAAGTATTTATGTTTACATAGTCCGTTTCTTCGTCATCAAAAACAATAACTTTCTTTAAGTAACTCAATAAGCTACTTGGAAAATATTCGGATATTTGACTAAAAGACGTATAATTATTTTTATCGTATAAAGTATCAATTTGAGTACTATAACTATCAGCATAATCGCCATATAAACTTGCGATTTCACTTTTACTAGCATTATTTATATTAGTAACAAAGTTAATGTTATCTTCATATTTGTAAATATTATATTCATCAAAAATAGAAGAAACACCACTTATTTTACTAAGTTCCATAAAGTTGTGGTATACATATTTATTATCATCTGTATATCTATATATACTACTAGCATCAGAAGAGCTTAAACCTGCCTTTGTCATTTGACTTACAGTAGCAGTATTTATGTTTATAACAACATTTGGAACGCTATACTCTAATGAAGTAACACTTCCGCTATAATATATAAAAGGAATTGCGTTGCTATATTCTGTAGAAGTTAAAAAACCTGAATCTTTAAAAGTTGTTTCCGTATAAGAACTAGATGAGCGATTAGTAATAATCTTAGTCGCCTCAGCAGAGGAAATACCAGAAATAGACTCAAGTGCCATACTGTTTGCCGTATTTATATTAGTGGCAACAACAAACTTTCCTTCTATCTTATTAAAAATCTTACTTGTAACACCTTCCACAAACTTGATTTCTTCACTATTATTAAAAGGGTTATACTTTCGATATTCGATTATATTACTAGCAACAACATCAGTAACACCTAAAACGTCAATTATTTGAGCCTTTGTTGCAGTATTTATATTAATTGCATCATAAGAAATTACCGTAGTTTCCTTATCATATCTTTCCCAATAGTTATAGTTATTTTTTTTAGCACTATCTTCAAGTTCTTGATAGCTTAGTATAACACTAGAACTTAACCCATATTCATCTACAGTTGCAAGACCATTTTTTAGCATATATGATGCAATACTATTATCATTATATACAAAATCTCCATAGTTCCAACGATCACCTTTATCTATATTTGAGGACTTATAATACACCTCTTTTGATAAAAGTAAACTTTCCATAAAATCTTTTGAGTCCGTATATCCATTTATGTTTGTACCTAAAATTTTAACTAAAGCTTCATTACCATTAACACTAACAACAAAAGAGTTAGCGTCAATTACGTCCTCAACATATACATATTGTCCTTCTTCAAGTTTTATATAAGTGCTACCAAAAGCAGTAGCATTACTATTTAAAAGAAAAAAAGTTACAATTATTAAGCTTAAAATTTTTCTAAACATAAAACTCCCCCATTATTATTTTTTAGGTAGTTGAATTTTTGGATTATCCTTTGACGGTCTATAAAAAACTATTTTTTTACCGATAATTTGAACAACTTCTGAATGAGTTCTTTCAGCTAAAAGAATAGACATTTCCTTTGGATCTTCTAAACAGTTTTGTAATACACCAACTTTAACAAGTTCACGTGTTTCAAGAACTTCATCAAGAGCATTTGTTATTTCAGGGCTATATCCATTTTTCCCAATATTTAATACAACATCAAGTTTTTGTGCTAAGCTTTTCAAATAAGCACGTTGTTTACTATTTAACATAAAACCTCCAAGTTTTTTTATTTAAAATATTCAAACTCCAATTCGTACATACGAACAGTGTCACCTTCCTCGATACCAGCTTCTTCTAAAGCAGCAACAATACCTTGATCTCTTATATATTTTTGGAAGAAAGCATATCCTTTTTCTGATTCAAGATTTGTAAAACCTAACATTCTATCAAGACCAACACCTTCAACAACATAAACACCATCAATAACTTCAAGTGTAAATTTATGTTTTTCTTCATGTGTTTCTACATATTCTTCAAAATCTTCATTGAACTTAATATCATCAGGATAATTTTTAAGAATACTTGCAACTTCAGTTAAAACATCTTGTAAACCGTCATTCATAACAGCCGAACATGGAAAAACTCTACAGCCTTTAGTCTCATATTTTTCCTTTATTTTTTCAAAGTTTTCTTTACTTTCTTCTATATCCATTTTGTTAACAACGATTACTTGAGGTCTTTCCAAAAGCTTTTCATCATAGTTTTTAAGTTCATTATTAATTATTTCGATATTCTCAATAGGGTCATCACCCTCTTGCCCACTACCGTCAACTATATGTATAAAAACTTTAGTTCTCTCTACATGACGTAAAAATTCGTGTCCAAGTCCAACGCCTTCAGATGCACCTTCTATTATACCGGGTATATCTGCTAAAACATAGTCTTCACCCCACTTTGAACGCACAACACCTAAATTTGGTGCAAGGGTAGTAAAGTGATAATTTGCGATTTTAGGATTAGCATTTGTAACCATTGATAAAAAAGTTGATTTACCAACATTTGGAAAACCTAACAATCCTACATCAGCAATTAATTTAAGCTCAAGTAAAATATCATATTCTTTAGCTCTTTTACCAGCCTCACAATATTCAGGAGCTTGCATAACACTAGTTGCAAAGTGTTGATTTCCACGACCACCACGACCACCTTTTATAAGAATACGTTCTTCCCCATGAAAAGTTAAGTCAGCCATAACCTTATTTGTGTTCGCTTCACGAATAATTGTACCAACAGGTACTTTAATTACAAGATTTTCACCTTTTTTACCTGAACAGTTGTTTTTATCACCATCTTGTCCACGTTCAGCGTGATATTTTTTCTTAAATTTGAAATCATATAAAGTAGTTAAAGAACTATCAGCAAGAAAAATTAAATCCCCACCTTTACCGCCATCACCACCGTTTGGGCCACCGTTTGTAATATATTTTGCACGATAAAAAGAAACGATACCGTTACCACCGTCGCCACCTTTAACATTAATTTTTGCTCTATCTATAAACATTTTATCACCATCTCTTTATTACTTTTACTATATTTATTATTTGTATGAATACAAATATTTCAAGCATATACTATTATAACATAAAAAATTGCAAATTACTTTATTTTTTTAGCTTTTTCTAAAAAAATATTTATATTATCCAAAACTTCTTTTTCATCAACACCTAAACGCCCTAGTCTATCGCAGTATGCAACACGTGCAATCCTATTGATATCTGTTTCTTTAGGCATTTTTTTTATATCTTTATCATAAAACATATTTTTAGCGAAGAAAACAACTTGCATATGCCACCTTACGATTTTAGCAACTTTATATTTAAAATCTTCATCTAAAAAATCAAATTGATTTAAAAAATCAACTGTCATTTTTTCTCCTTCAATATCATGGTTGTAGGAAGTTATTTTGCCTTTTCTTATTTTAGTAGTAGGTATTTTTCCTATATCGTGGAGTAATAACCCCCACATAAAAACAGCTTTTTCATCTTCTTTATATAAGTTTTTTGCACCACAGTCAATAGTCAGCATAGTATGATTAAAAACATTGCCTTCTTTATGATGCGTAGGATTTTGTTCTATTTCTTTAAGTTTTTTTATGACACTAAATGGATATTCATCAAAAAAATCTTCTTCAATATTTTCTATAAAAAAAGAAGAAGGTTTATTGTAGTTTAGTAAAGCATAATTTATTTTTTCAAAAACTTCCTTTTTATTTATTTCCATATATTACCACCTTGTTGTTTTTATATTATTATACCCCACTAAAAAATTTATATTATATACATTTAAGGTGACCTCTAAAAACTCGCTTGATTTAATTTTCTTTTAAATTTTAAATAGTTCAAGAAAGCTTCGACAACGCATAACAGCGTGTTTCTGCTAGGAGAGAGGGTGCTGAAAAAATCA
>JBKECM010000121.1:0-29270 GCA_047974615.1 Lachnospirales bacterium | reverse complement strand
ATTTGATTTTTTCAGCACCCTCTCTCCTAGCAGAAACACGCTGTTATGCGTTGTCGAAGCTTTCTTGAACTATTTAAAATTTAAAAGAAAATTAAATCAAGCGAGTTTTTAGAGGTCACCTTTAGTGTATGTCAACAAGGGTCAAAACTTAATCGTACAGATTTGACCATAACCGAAGCGATAGCTAAGGTGAGGGCTAATCTGCCGAGAGTGGGAATTTAAACCCACTCGAGGGAAGGTCATTTGACTTTTAGACTTTCCTAGAAACTGTCGCATTTTTAACGCCTAAGACTTATACATAAATCTTAGCATAATTACATTTTACACTAATGCCACATTTAATCTAATTCGTAATCTATAAGATCACAAGATGGACATTGAGGATATTCGTGACTATTTTTATCAAAATGAACAATTTGCCCACAGTTACGACAAGCATAGCCATTCCAGCCCTCACCTAAATCATAAAGCTCCATATAAAACTCCTTTCATATAGGAAATCAACAATAATAAATTATCTTAATTACCCTTTTAAAAAAAGTTTAAACAAAAAAATAGATTTTATACATACAAGTAATTTTTAATTCTTTTTAAATTTATTTTTTGTCTTAAGAAAAAGAGAGCCAAGAGGAGGAACAGTTATATCAACATAGTTTTCGCCATCTTCTGTATAACTACGTATTTTTTGAGTATTTTTTATACCACTGCCTCCATATTTTTTAGAATCAGAGTTAAGCACCTCAACAAGTTCACAAGGAAAAGGCACTTTTAGCTTATATCCATATCTGACTGTTGGAGTAAAGTTATTTATAACAAAAATGTAATCTTCTTCCTTATCACCTTTTCTTAAAAAAGCTAAAATACTTTCTAAATTATTGTTAACATCAAGCCAAGAAAACCCTTTACTATCAAAATCATATTTCCAAAAAGCATCTTCTTTCTTATATAATTTATTTAGGTCTTTAACAAAATTTTGAAGACCTTTATGGTGGTCAAACTCAAGTAAATGCCAATCTAAGCTACGGGCTTCACTCCATTCACTAAACTGTCCAAATTCTTGCCCCATAAAAAGTAATTTTTTACCCGGGTGACCATACATATATGAGTAATAATTTCTAAGGTTTGCAAACTTTTGCCATAAATCGCCGGGCATTTTGTTTATTAAAGAACCTTTTCCATGTACTACCTCATCGTGAGAAAGTACTAAAACAAAATTTTCAGTATAAGCATATACCATACTAAATGTTAAATCATTATGGTGATATTGTCTATATATAGGGTCAAGTTTAATATAACGATTTGTATCGTTCATCCAACCCATATTCCACTTTAAATTAAATCCAAGCCCACCTTCACTTGTAGGTGCTGAAATTTTTGGCCAAGAAGTACTTTCTTCAGCAATCATAAGTATAGACTCATCTCTACCCAAAACAATAGAATTTAAGTGTTTTAAAAACTCAACAGCCTCAAGGTTTTCACGACCACCATATTGGTTAGGTATCCACCCACCTTCTTTTTTACCATAGTCAAGATAAAGCATAGAAGCAACAGCATCAACGCGTATTCCGTCAAAATGATATTTTTCAAGCCAAAACAAGGCACTACCTATTAAAAAATTTTTAACTTCATTTCTGCCATAGTTATATATATGTGTACCCCATTCAGGGTGCTCACCTTTTCGTGGGTCAGCATGTTCATATAGTGCAGTACCATCAAATTTTGCAAGACCATGTTTATCTTTTACAAAATGAGCAGGTACCCAGTCCAAAATAACGCCTATATTATTTTTATGGCACTCATCAACAAAAGCCATAAGTTCCGTAGGTGTGCCAAACCTTGAGGTTGCACTATAGTAGCCTGTAACTTGATACCCCCAAGATGCATCAAGTGGGTGCTCTATAATTCCCAAAAGTTCAATATGTGTATAACCCATTTCTTTAACATAACTTACAACCATTTTACAAGCCTCAATGTAACTTATAAAACGTTGATTTTCTTCTATAATACGTTTCCATGAACCTAAATGCATTTCATATATTGAAATAGGTTTGTTAAGAGTAGAACCTTCTCTTCTGTTACTAATATATGTACTATCTTTCCATTCATAATTATTTATGTTAAATAACAAATTGCTTTCTGAAGGTCTAAGTTCTTGAAAGTTTCCATAAGGGTCACTTTTTTCACATAAAGTTCCATCTTTATATTTTAATTCAAATTTATATTTATCAAAATTTTTCAAATTAGGTATAAATATTTCCCATATACCAGAACTACCTAAAGTACGCATAGGGTGAACTCTGCCGTCCCAAGAATTGAAGCTACCGATAACGCTAACTCTTTTAGCATTTGGTGCCCAAAGTACAAAAGATACTCCATTAACACCATCTACTTCTTTAAACTTTGCCCCCATATGTTCATAAATCTCATAGTGGCAACCTTGATTGAATAAATGTATATCTAAATCACCAAAAGTAGGTAAAAAAGAATAAGGATCTTCTGTTGTAAAAATATCGCCACTGTTGTACGTAATTTCGAGTAAATATTTAAAAAAACTTTTCTTTGTAGTTTTAATATAAAAGATACCGTCATCGTGAACTTTATTCATAACATAACTTTTTTTAGTTTTTTTATCAATAACCTTCACTTCCATAGCATTAGGCAAAAAAACTGTAATTGTAATACACTCTTGCTTACCATTAATTGAAGAAACTAAATGTTGACCTAAAACACTATGTGGATTACTATGATTTGCATTAATAATATCTAAAACATCTTCAACTTTAATTATTTTACTAATAAAAACACCTCCTCTTTTCTCTTAAATAAATTATAAAACATATATTTTTAAAAGTCAATTATACTTAGTTGTCAATTTCTTTTAAAAAATTTATAGCTACTTGTATGTCGCAAAAAACAGTACCTTGTACCATAGATTTACTGCCACCACCCTTACCATTAAACGCAGCATTTAATTCTTTAGAAATTAAAGTAACATCAATAGTTTTACTACTTAGAAGATATCTGACTTCATTATTACATAAAGAAACAGCAAAAGCAGTATCCTTACTTTTCAAAATTTCATTACAAATAAATTTTAAATCTACAAATTCTAAATCATCTTCGCAAAAAATATGTTCATTACAGTCCTTTAACTTGTATCTTAAAAGTTCTTCTTTAATTAATTTTTCTTTGTGTTTGCTTTCTTTAAATTCATCATTTAATTTTTTAACTCTATCAACTATTTCTTCTTCTTTAGCTGATAAAACCTCAGATAAATTCATAATATATTTATGCTTTGTTATATAGTCATATATAGCTCTATACCCGGCAAGACACATTATTCTTATACCACTTTTATGTTTTTTCCAAGAAATAAATTTTATTAATCCAATTTCTAAAGTATTGTAACAATGTAACCCACAACAAGCACAAATATCTATACCATCTAAAGTAACAATGCGAACATTTTCATATAAATCAAGCTTTGAGCGATATTCAAGGGCTTGAAGTTCTGAGCTTGAAGGATATGTAATATCAACCTTTGTGGCACTTTGAATTTGTTCATTTACTAAAATTTCAAGTTCTTGTACTTGTTCATAATTAAGTTCTACATTTAAGTCTATTGTAACTAAATTTTCAGAGATATTAAAACCTACATTATCACAAGAATATAATTTTCTTGCCACACCTGTCACAAGATGTTCTGCCGTATGACATTGCATATTTTCAAAACGCACTTTCCAATCTATTTCACCATTAACTTTATCACCCACTTTGTGGTTGTTAAATTCTTTTAAATAATGAGTAATAACTTCGTTTTTGTTTCTAACATCATATACTTCAAAACCCATTATAGAGCCTTTATCTGCAGGTTGTCCACCACCTAAAGGATAAAACAATGTTTTATCTAGTATAATTTCAATATGATTTTCTTTAACTTCTATATTTAAAATTTCTGCTTCGAAATTTTTCTCATATGGATTTTCGTAATATAATTTTTTTGTTTCCATAACACACTCCTACTTTTTTTATAAAAAACAATTACCATTCGTATTTATTAACTAAATTATTAAGTATATTGTATCATATTTTAAAAAGTAAAACCATATTATTTGAATATATTTTATTTCTTGCAACAAACATATATATATGCTATAATTACCTTAGCTTAATGAGTTATAGGGGTAATTTATGTATTTATTTTATTTTAATTCAAATAATAATGAAATAGCTGTTTATGTAATGCTTATTGCATCTTTTTTTATTGCACTATTCGCAACTTTAGCAGTAGATAGATATAATCAAAAACAAAAATTCAAGCTACTAGGAAGTGATTTAGACTTCTATTCATTTATAGGTACAGAATACACTTTTAATTATAATAAACTTGATGAAGATGTAATCATTAGTAAAATTAGAACATCTATGCAATATTTTAACGTAATACAGTTCAAGTCATTTGTTAGTGATGTTTATTTAACCCATATGGAAACCTTTGAGAAAAAAACTGCTACAATAGTACAGCAATATGCAACAAAAGAGTCATATTTAAACTTTAAAAATATTATTGATAATAACACTTTAAATAACTATACTACTACATTTAAAAACTTCAAGTATAATCTTATTGTTATTGAAGATTATAGCTCGACTGACGAAAATGAAGTAATATGGGTTAGTGTATATTACTCCACGATATTATATACTTTAGATAAAAATAATCATCTACTTTTTGGGCACCCAACAAAAAATTATGATTTTAAATCTACTATTAAATTTATTCTTAACTCAAATGTTAAAAATAATGAAAACACATATATAATACCAAAAACTTTATGTCCAAAATGCGATAATGTTTTAAATATTTCAGAAGATGGTTTATGTACAAAATGTGACTTAGATATACAAAATGGTAATTCCCATTGGGTTATTGATAGTTTAGCTTTCAATATACATTTACCTTTAGATGACAAATAAAAAGTAACAAGAAAATGTGATACTATAAATTATTTATTAAATTTAAATAATTATAACAACACTAAATCTTGTTACTTTTTTTAATGCAATTTTTATTTAGCAACGTTGCAAAATACACCATTTTCTTTGTCATTGTCAAAAAATTCATACTACACAAAAATAGGAGGGTGCTGATAAAGGATAGAAAAAAATATTACTGCACAAAAATCACGCTCGACTTGATGATTTGCTTTGCAAATCGTCTTGTATATAGCATCTCACTATTTTTGTGCCATTGTCATTAGTAATATTTTTTTCTTTTTTGACTTTTTCAGCACCCTCCAAAAATAGCCTTCGACCTATATTTTATTACATAAAAAATAAGAAAATAGCAAAATTGCATTTTGCAATGATTACATCTGCATAAAAAAACTGCAAAAACCTATTTCAAGTTTTTACAGTTTTAAAAAATAGTACTTAATATTAGATTTCGTAACCTTTTTTAAATGCTTCTACATTCAAATCAAAAAATTTAGCTTTATCCCCAGTAAATTTTTTATTAAAAATATTTTTAGCATCTTCGATATCAAATAGCCCAAGTTCTTTACATAATTTGCCAAAAACAACAATGTTTTGAACTTTTAAATTACCTATTTGAGAAGCTAACTCTGTAGCATTTACTTCTTTTACTGTTTTACTTGATGTTTTGCCAGTAATAAGAGATGAGTTTGATATAATAACACCATCATTTTTTACTAAATCTTCAAATTTATCAAAAGAAGGTGCATTCATAGCTATAAGATAGTCCATTTCTTTTACAAAAGGTGAACCTATATAGTTTTTAGATATAACAACTTTACAGTTTGCTGTACCACCACGCATCTCGGCACCATAACTAGGTATCCAAGTAACATTAAAGCCTTTATCCATAGCAACTTCTGCAAGTAGTAAGCCGATAGTCAAAACACCTTGACCACCAAAGCCTGAAAAAACAAGCTTATACGTATCTTTTTCCATTATTTACCACCTCCAACTATTTCTCCGTTATCTTTATAAACTCCAAGTTTGTAATAGTCACACATATCATTTTTAACATAATCTAAAGACTCAACAGGTGACATACCCCAGTTTATATTACATGTTGATAAAATTTCTACCATAGAGAAACCTTTGCCATCTATTTGATTTTGGAAAGCTTTAAGAATAGCTTTTTTAGTTTTATTTATATGAGCCACATCATGAACGGAACAACGTTCTACGTAGTGAACTTGTGGTATTTCTTTCATCATCTCAGACACAAGTAAAGGTTTACCTGCTAAAGCTACATCACGACCATATGGAGAAGTCGTAGTTTTTTGTCCTACTAAAGTTGTAGGTGCCATTTGACCACCAGTCATACCATAAATAGCATTATTTACGAAAATAACAGTAATATTTTCCCCTCTATGACCTGCATGAACCGTTTCACCCATACCTATAGAAGCTAAATCTCCATCACCTTGATATGTAAAAACAATTTTATCTTTTGTAACACGTTTAACACCAGTTGCAACGGCACAAGCACGACCGTGAGGTGCTTGAAAAGCATCACAATTAAAATAATCATAAGCATATACTGAACATCCAACACTAGCTATAACAACACTTCTGTCAATAACGCCAAGTTCTTCTAAACTTTCAGCTACTAAACGATGAATAATAGAATGTGTACAGCCAGGACAATAAGTAAATTCCTTCTCAGTTAAAGCCTTAGTTCTTTCATAAACTTTCATACTTAAAATCCCCCTATCTTGTTTTCAAAATGGCTTCTACAAGCTCATCTTCATCAAAAATCATACCACCACATCTACCATAAAAATTCACAGGATACTTTCCGTTAACACCAAGTTTAACGTCTTGTATCATTTGTCCTCTTGAAAGTTCAATAGCCATTACACTTTTTACTGAATCAGGCAAGTTTTGGAATACATCATATGGGAAAGGGTTAACAAGTAAAGGACGCACAAGACCAACTTCAACGCCCTGTTTTTTAAGCATATCAATAGCATTCATAACAATACGTGAAGAAACACCATATGCACAAACAACTATTTCAGGTTTTTCCATATTGTAAAATTCATAAGCAACTTCATTTTTAATTATTTCATTTTTCTTAGCTTCAAGTTTTGTATTATGAGCCTCAAGTTCTTCAGATACTAAATATAAAGAACTAACAATATTTCTTTTACCTCTTTTACCAGCCTCACCATTAGCCTCTATATTAGTTTTATCAAAAGTTTCTAGGTCTAATTTACGTATTTCAACTGGCTCCATCATTTGACCTAAAGCACCATCAGCTAAAACCATAACTGGTGTACGATATTTGTCAGACAAATAAAAAGCCTTTTGTGTAAAATCTAAAAGCTCTTGAGCAGAGTTAGGAGTTAAAACTGGAACAAAGTAGTCGCCGTTACCACCCCCACGTGTTGATTGAAAATAGTCAGCTTGACTAGGAGTAATACCTCCTAAACCGGGTCCACTACGTGAAATAGAAACGATAACACAAGGCACTTCTGCACCAGCGATATATGTTATCCCCTCTTGTTTAAGAGCAATACCGGGAGAACTTGAACTAGTCATAGAACGAACACCAGCACCAGCACCACCAAAAAGCATATTAATAGCCGCAACTTCCGATTCTGCCTGTACATATACACCCTCATTTTTTGGCATCATTTTTGCCATAAACTCAGGTATTTCATTTTGTGGCGTAATAGGATATCCAAAAAAAGCTTTACAACCTGCAAGTAAAGCACCGTGTCCTACAGCCTCATTACCTTTTAATAAAGTTTTCAAAATATTCACCTCTTGTTTGGGCGCACCCATATTTTAATTTATTATTCTTTTACAACTTTTAAACAAGATTCTGGACACATAAAAAAACATGAGCCACAACCAATACATTTTTCCATCTCGTCAATTTTAGGTGTAGTGTAACCTTTTTTGTTCACAGCCGACGTATTCATTGTTATAATTTTCTTTGGACATGCATTAACGCATAATTCACAGCCCTTACATCTGTCTGTATAAAACTCCACAGTATTCAAAGTTTTCACTCCTTTATAATAAAATTTTAATTATTAATGAAAATAAAATATTATCTCATATTTCATTCACAGTTATTATAACATATATGCATAAAAAAAAGAATAGCTTTAGAGCATTTATCTTCACTTTGTATAAGTTTAGTTTTTAACTATCCTTATTTTGTACAAGATACTGCTATAAGCTATAATCTTTTTAGTAATATTTAACAAAAAAATCAAAATTTGACACAAATATAATTTACTGTATTAAATTATTTTTAACGTTTTTCTTTAAAACTAATTTCAGCACAAAATTAAATTAAAGCTAAAACACCTAATAATATTAAAACCACTGCTCCAAATATTTCCACACCACCCATTAAAAAGTATAACATTTTGCTTAACTTTGCACCTAAAGTTGATAAAACAAATGCAACTATACCTATAATAAGTGCATTTATATAAATATTTTCATTTGATACAGAATATGTTATACCAACAGCAAAAGCATCGATACTAGTAGCAAGAGCAAGTAAAGGTAAATTAACATCTAACTCATCGTCATTATTATTATCTTGATTTTTATATACGTCGTTTAACATCTTAATACCAAGTGAAACAAATATTATTGCAGAAATATAAGATGAATATTTTAATAAAAAATCTTCAAATACTCCTCCAACAAAAAAACCTAATAAAGTCATTATAAATTGAAATCCACCAAAATATATACCAAACATTATAGGTTTATTTTTACTATTACCTCCTATAGAAATAGCAACACTTAAAGCATCAACAGCCAACCCTATTGCGACAAAAAAAACCATAAATAATCTCCTTATAACAAAAAACAATGTTATAATAATACCACAGTTTTTTTTATATGTAAATATCTTTTTTTAAAGCAAATTTTAATAATTAAATTATACAAAATTATCTTTTATTTACACCGAGTATTCCACCTAAGCAACTTGCTAAAACAGAAAAAATGCAAATGAAAAAGATTCTTGTGTCAAAGGAAAACTCTTGAGGAATAGCTAAAGCACAAAGTATGTATATTAAAAAATAAATTAAACCTCCAATAGCACCAAATATTAAGCCTTTTTCTTTATTTGCTTTAGAAAAATCAAAACCTAATACAAAACAAGATAAAACAGAAATTATTATTACAACAGGGTTAATCATACTCTCATTAAAATCAGAATATGTTAGTAAATATGCTAAAACAAAAAAACCAACTAAAGTTATCATAATGCCCTTTATTACTGCTTTTAGCATATAGTAAGATAGATTTTTTTCAGAACCTTCTTTCATTTGTTTTGTATTTTTCCTTGTGTATACCTTATTCATAGAACCTCCATAAAACTTTTTTATATATACTATGCAAAAATAAAATATATATGTTATACTATATATATATTTTATTGGAGGCACATATGATAGCAGACTTACATTGTCATACAACTTTTTCAGATGGCTCATTTTCCCCAAAGGAACTTATAAAATTAGCCCATAAGAAAAATATAAATGCAATCGCTATAACAGATCACGATACTATTGACGGAATTTTAGAAGGTAAAAAATACGCAAAAGAATACGACATTAAGTTTTTAAACGGTATAGAGTTTGCTGCAAGTTACGAAGACCGTGAAATACATATTTTAGGGTATAACTTTGATATTACAGAAGAGTTTAAAACTGCCCTAAAAGAAATCGTTATTGAGCGTGAAAATAGAAACAATAAAATGATTGCTTTATTACAAAATGAAAATATAGATATCACACTAGATGATTTAAAAGCAGTTGCAGGTGGTAATATCATTTCACGTGCCCACTTCGCAAATGTTTTAGTAGATAAAAATTATGTTACACACAAAGATAAGGCATTTAAAAAATACTTAGACATAGGTTGTAAAACTTATATACCAAGAAAATATATATCACCAAAAGACTGTATTGACTTATTACATAAAGCAAATGGTGTTGCAGTACTTGCTCACCCCACATTATACGGTTTACCCTTTGAAAAAGTAAAAACTCTTATAACATATTTAAAAGATTTGGGTTTAGACGGAGTTGAAGTCAAACACTCAACATATAGCTATGAACAAGAAGCTTTTTTAACAAACTTTACAAAAAAAATGAATATATTACAAACAGGTGGCTCAGATTTTCACGGAACATTTAAAAAAGGATTAAATTTAGGTACAGGCTATGGAAAACTACACATTCCCTATAAAATGTATGAAGATGTAATATCCTTTAAATAATTTTAGAGGAGGTATTATGTTAAACATTGCTATCGTAGAAGATGAAAAAACTACACGTGACGAAATATTTACTTTTATAAAAAAATATGAGAAAGAAAATAACTTAAATATAAAAATGACTCTTTTTGACGATGGAACCGATATTTTATATAACTATGAAGCAATATATGATATTATTTTTATGGATATAAAAATGAAACATATGGACGGTATGATAGCAGCAGAAGAGATAAGAAAACTTGATGAAAAAGTTCAAATAGTTTTTATAACTTCTATGGCAAACTATGCCATAAAAGGATATGAAGTTGGTGCCCTTGATTTTTTGTTGAAACCAGTATATTATGATACTTTTTCTTTAAAGCTTACTAAAGCAATAAATGTAGTAAATAAGAACGCAGTTAAAAAATATATTTTACTCCCTTTTGAAGATAGCAAAATGAGAGTTTCTACTGATGATATACTTTTTATAGAAGTAAATGGTCACATATTAAAATTTGTTACACAAGATAAAGATTATTTTTTAAGAAGCACCTTAGGAAAAATACAAGATGAATTAAAGGATTTTAATTTTTCAAGGTGTAACAACTCTTACATTGTAAACTTAAAAAAGGTAAGTACAATAGAAAAAGATAATGTTATAATAGATAAATATACGATACCTATAAGTCGCCCAAAAAAGAAAGATTTTTTACGAGAACTTTCAAACTTTATAATGGGGGGATATTAGTATGCCACTCCGAAACAGTCTGCTTTTATTATTCCCCATTGAACTTTTTGCAGCCCTTTTAGTATATATAATACCACTAAAAAAAAGAAAACATTTTAAGTTTAAGCTTATGCTATCCTTTGCAATAGGCTTAATTTCTATAAATTTAATACCTTATTTAATTTCTAATTTTAGTTATGAACCTTATATAATGTACGGTGGTTTATGTTTTACAATATTTATAATAATGATTTTTATAGCTTTTGCCACTTGTAAAATAACTTTTAAAGAAGCTGTATTTGCTGCAACTTGTAGTTATCTTACAGAACATTTTGTTTATGCAACAAGAATATTACTTAGTTCATTATTTTATAAAGGTCTATACGATTCTTTAACAATACCTTATTTTATTTTTCATTTTTTAATTTATACTTTTTCTTATTTTAAGTTTTCAAAAAAAATGATAAACAAAGGTCACTATAGAACAACGGCTTATAGATCAATAGGTTTTAGCTTAAGTACACTTTTTTTAGTTCTATTTATGAGCCTTATAGCAAGTAAAGAAGATTTTTTAGTTTATCATAGCATATATGCAATATTTAGTTGTTTTTTCGTTCTATATAGTCAAGTATATCAGATAAATCAATTAAATTTGCAAAAAGACTTAAATATAAACCAGCAAATATGGTATAAATATAAAGAACAATATTCTATGTCAAAAGAAAATATAGATATTATAAATCGAAAATCCCACGACTTAAAACATCAACTTACTGCCTTAAAAAATATTAAAGATAGTAACGAAAGATATATTGCCATAAGTGAACTTGAGAAAGATATTTACATATACAATTCTTTTATAAAAACAGGAAATGAAATATTAGACACAATACTTACCGAAAAAAGTTTAATAGCAAATGAAAAAAAGATAAACCTTAACTGTATAATTAATGGTAATTTATTGACTTTTATAGATACTATCGACCTCTATACATTATTTGGTAACATTATTGATAATGCAATAGAAGGCGTAGCAACCTTAAACCCAAATGAACATAAAAACATTGGATTATATGTAACAGAAAAAGCAAATTTAATTATAATACAAATAGAAAATAAATATACTGACAACCTTACTTTTAAAGATAATTTACCTTATAACAAATCTAAAGATAAAAACTATCATGGCTTTGGTTTGAAAAGCATAATATACATTAGTGAAAAATATAATGGTGTTGTAGATATACAAACACAGAATAACATTTTCTTACTTAGAATTACTTTTCAAAAGGATAATATAATATAACATCAAAGCAGGACATTTTTTTTACAAAGTAGGACATTTTTTAAATCAATCCACCTTATTATGATATAATGTATGCGAATATCATTTCAATAAGGAGGATTTTTTGTGGAAAATAATGAAGAAAAAGTAAAATCAAAAGGAAATACTGGTAAAATTATAAAAACAGTTATTTCTTTAGTGTTAATTGTTGTAATGGGTGTAGCAATATATTTAGCTAATACAATGTTAACAGAAAACAGTCGTATAGTTGACAATATTATGGGTGGTAACAACAAAGTAATTGACAACTCAAATGTTGATACAACAGGCTTAGACCTACAGTATAATACTTCTGACTTTTCAGCAGAAGAAATAGCTGAGGCAGAAAACACATTAGAAATGGATATTTCTAACGAAGGCATCGTACTTTTACAGAACAATGATGATTTTTTACCTTTACCAAAAGATACAACATTTAGTTTTGTAAGTGCAAATGTAAATAAGCTTTCTATTGGTGGAGCTTTTATGCGTGGCAATGGTGAAACATTAAGACAAATATTTGAAAATAATGCAATGAGCGTTAATACAACATTATGGGATTTTTATGCACAAGAAGGTAATTCTGGTTATGGCTTAGGTTCAGGTTCCATAAGTTATGGTGATGCAGAAGACTTCAAAATAAATGAACTTCCTTTATCTGTGTTACAAGAAGATTCAGCAGTACTTGACAGCTTAAAAGGTACTACTCCTGTATACTTCTTAAAAAGAGTTGCCGGTGAAGGACGTGATATGCCACGTTCTATGTATAACCACGCAACAACTGAAGAAGATAAAATAAAAAGCTACTTAGAACTTGACTCAACAGAACTTGAAATAATATCTTACTTAAATGATAACTTTGAAGACATAATTTTAGTTGTAAATTCAAATGCAGCTTTAGAGTTAAACTGGCTAGAAGAATATCCAAACATTAAATCAGTACTTCTTGCACCAGACGGATTAAAAGCATTACCTGGTATCCTTTCAGGAGATGTAAACCCTTCAGGTCGTACAGTAGACACATTTGCAAGTGACGCACTAACTTCACCTGCAGCACAAAATTTCGGTGATTTCCAATATTATGCAGAAGATGGTACTGCTACAAAATATAATTATGTAAGCTATTTAGAAGGTATATATGTTGGTTATAAGTATTACGAAACTCGTTATGAAGACGTTGTTTTAAACCAAGGAAACGCTGGTGATTATAACTATGATGCAGAAGTAGTATTTCCTTTTGGATACGGCTTATCTTATACAGAATTTGAGTGGTCAAACCAAAAAGTTACTTGGTCTGACGACACAGCAACATTAACTGTAGATGTAAAAAATACAGGTGATGTTTCAGGTAAAGAAGTAGTTGAAATTTTCCTTCAAAGTCCATATACAGACTATGATAAAGAAAATAATATTGAAAAAGCCTCAGTACAGCTTATAGGCTATGGCAAAACAAGTGAGCTTGCACCGGGTGCAACAGAAACAGTTGAAATTACATTTACAGAAGAACAACTTAAAGCTTACGATGAGTATAACGCAAAAACTTATATTTTAGATGCTGGTACATACTATATTACAGCAGCTAAAAATTCTCATGACGCTATGAATAATGTATTAACATCAAAAGGTTTTACTACTGCTGACGGTATGACTTATGATGGTAATACAGACTTTGTTTCTACTTATGAACCATCTAATGGAACTGTAGATACTACAAAATATGCAAAAGATACATACAGTGGTGTAGAAATAACAAATCAACTTGAAAGTGGTACAGGAGAATATACTTATCTTTCAAGACAAGATTGGGCAGGCACATGGCCATCACTTGATGGTACGCCAAGCGATGTTATAAGCACTTGGGGAAATGCTATTAATGGTACAGATGCCGAAGGTAATCCAGCTCCTTATACCGTACAAAAAACAATAAGTGCAGAAGATCTTGCACAACTTGATTCTTTCGATTCTTTATCACCTATTGATCCTAGTACTTTAACAGCGGATATAGTATATGGAAAAAATAACGGTTTAACTTTAGTAGAATTACGTGGTTTAGAATTTGATGACCCAAAATGGGACGATCTATTAGATCAGCTTACAGCAGATGAATATTATGACACAATAGGTATTTCTGGTTATGGTATAGCACCTATTGAATCAATCAATATGCCATTTATTAAAGATGCTGACACAGCTTCTGGTCTTATTTATGGTGGTACAGGTAAAACTTTCCCAAATATGATGACACTTGCCCAAACATGGAATCAAGAATTAGCATCAAGATATGGTGAAATGCTTGGTAGTGAAGCAGTTATAGGTGGTGCTGACGGTTGGTATGCACCTTCTATGAATATCCATAGAACGCCTTTCTCAGGCCGTAATGGTGAATATTATTCTGAAGATGCTTTTCTTTCAGGTAAAATTGCTTCTTTAGAAGTATTAGGTGCAGCTAGTAAAGGTATGTTTACATATATTAAACACTTTGCATTTAATGATCAAGAAAACCATAGAGGCGATAGAGATGGACAGTTTGGTGCAGCTACTTGGTTAAACGAACAATCTGCACGTGAAATTTATTTATTGCCTTTCGAAATGTGTATGAAAATTGGCAATGTGACTCAAAACTATTTACAAGATAACGGAGATGGCACATATACAAATGCAACAAGAGAAATTCCTGCTTCTCAAGCCGTAATGACAGCTTTCAACAGACTTGGTTATACATGGACAGGTGGTTCTTACCCTCTTATAACAGGTATCTTAAGAAATGAATGGGACTTTAATGGTGCTATTATAACAGATAATGCAAATACAAGCCTTTATATGGACTGTTATCAAATGATAGAATCTGGTGCAGACTATAAACTTACATCTTTAAGAGAATCTGCAAGATTTGACTTTGATAAAAATGACGTTGCAACATATTATTATGGACGTCAAGCTATGCATAGATTACTTTACACAGTAGCAAACTCTAAAGCTATGATCGGTGCAATGCCGGGTTCAAAATTTATTATTGAAACAGACTTTACTGCAATGGCAAAAACAGGTATAACGGTTGGTTGTTCAATAGGTATAGCACTCCTTGTACTTTTAACAGCATTAAGATTTAGAAAAAAAAATAAATAGTAAAATCCACGTTGCAAATATTTCTAAAATAACCCTTACAAACTCAAAAAAAAGGGGCTATTGTAAAATAGCCCCCTTTTTTATTCAAAGTCACACGTCAAATCGACAATCAATTTTTCAATATCACTTAAATCAATTCCTATATTCAAATAATATTCCTTAAATGTACCATATTTCTCTATTAGTTTATCATAGGCATATTCTATAAATTCAGCTTCCGAACCCAAAATAAACTTTTCAATTTTTTTAGCTACTTTCTCATCAAATTCTTTTACTATTTTTTCGTTTCCTTCTGCAAAACGTTCAGAATATTTCAGATTGGTAGCAGTTTGAATATAGTTTGTTGCAATATCTTGCTTAGATACGCCACATATTCCAAGAAGCAACATAGTTATAATGCCTGTTCTATCTTTTCCAGCAGTACAATGAAAAACTACACTTTCATTTTCACCTAAGGCAATTATTTCTTCAATAACTTTTTTTAAACCACTCTTTTTATTTTCTATTATATCAATATACAAATCAGTTAAAAAACTTTCATTTATATTTGCAAAAAAACTACTTTTTGTAGGGTTAAGATCATCTGCTAAAGGTATGTTAATATACTTTACTTTATTATCCATTTCAAAACAATTTTTAGCAGCTTCAATTTCATATTTTGATCTTAAATCTATAACTCTTTTTAAGTTATATTTATCAATTAAAAATTCTTTATCCCATAAAGTAAGACCAGACATACAGTCACTTCTTAAAACCTTTTTCCATCTAAAAATACGGTTATTATCACCTATGTAGCCACCTATATCTCTAGTATTTTTCGTTCCCTCAAGGGGCAATCTTATTATGTTCATATACAATACCTCCTTTTACAAAAGGCTATAGAAAACTTTTGGTATAAGTTTCGCTACAGCCTTTTTAATACTATTCTTTATCTTCTTTTAAATGACTTTCATTAATTAAAATGTGTACATCATCAAGTTGTTTTTGTGAAACTTCTGAAGGTGCATTCATAAGTACATCTCTCGCATTTTTGTTAAGTGGGAATAATGTAACTTCTCTTATACTCTCTTCTTCAGCGAGTAACATAACAATTCTATCGATACCAGGTGCAGAGCCAGCATGAGGAGGTGCACCAAACTTAAATGCGTTATATAATGCAGGAAACTTAGAAGTAACAACAGACTCATCATAACCAGCAATTTCAAAAGCTTTAATCATAATATCAGGTCTATGGTTACGCACAGCACCAGAAGAAAGCTCATAACCATTACATACGATATCATATTGATAAGCATATACATCAAGAGGATTTTTAGTGTTTAAAGCATCAAGACCGCCTTGTGGCATAGAAAAAGGATTATGTGAAAAATCAATTTGTCCTGTTTCTTCATTTTCTTCAAACATAGGATAATCAACTATCCAGCAAAAACGAAATACGTCTTTTTCAAGAAGTTCAAATAGCAAACCTAACTCCTGACGTAAATATCCTGCCATCTTAGATATAACTTTTTCGTCTTCACTTAAGAAGAATAATAAATCCCCATCTTTCAAGTCATATTTTTCAATTAAAGCAATACGTTCATCATCGCTAATAAATTTTGAAATACCAGTAGCAAACATATTATTCTCATCAAGTTTAATATAATACAATGAGTTAGCACCAGTAAGTTTAACTTTATCAGTGAGCTTGTCTAAATCTTTACGAGTATATTTACCAGGATTTTTAACAACAATACCCTTTATAGTTTTATTTTCAAAAGCACCAAAAGTTGACTTTTCAAAAATGTCGTTAAAACGCTCTATTACTAAAGGATTTCTAAGGTCAGGCTTATCTGAACCGTATTTTTCCATAGTTTCTTTGTAAGGTATTCTAACAAAAGGATAAGAGTCTACTGTTTTTGTAGTATATGTCTTGAATGTATTGTATAAAACTTCTTCTAAAACAGCAAAAACATCTTCCTGCGTAGCAAATGCCATTTCAAGGTCAAGTTGATAAAACTCTCCCGGTGAACGGTCAGCTCTTGCATCTTCATCTCTAAAACAAGGTGCAATTTGGAAATATTTATCAAAACCAGAAGTCATAAGTAACTGTTTAAATTGTTGTGGTGCTTGTGGAAGTGCATAAAATCTACCAGGATTTAAACGGCTAGGTACAATAAAGTCCCTTGCACCTTCAGGAGATGATGAAGTTAAAATAGGTGTTTGCATTTCTAAAAATCCCTTATTAGTCATCTCGTTTCTAATAGTTGTAATAATTTTAGAACGTAAAATCATATTATTTTTAACTTTTTCATTTCTTAAATCTAAAAATCTATACTTTAAACGTAAATCTTCGTTTGTTTCTGTTGAAGTAGATACTTCAAAAGGTAAGTTTTCAGTACACTCCCCAAGAACTTCGATACTTGAAGGTATAACTTCAATATCACCCGTTTCCATATTTTCGTTTTTATCTGTTCTTTCAACAACCTTACCAATAATACGTAAAGTACTTTCACGGTTAATGCTACGAATGATTTCTTTTTGACTATCATCTTCAATAACAAACTGAGTTACACCATAAAAATCTCTAAGTGTGATAAACATAATAACACCTTTATCACGTACATTTTGTAACCAACCACAAAGTGAAACTTCTTCTCCAACATTGTTAAGTCTTAATTCCCTCAAATTATGAGTTCTAAGTTCCATATAAACCTCCATATAACATAATTTTTAACTTATTGTTAAATATGTATAATAACTATATTATATTATAAATTTCAAATATTGTAAAGTAAATTGAAATAAATATAAATCTAAATACTATTTTTTTAAAAAATATACAAATATTCATACAAAAATTAAGCCATTTTAACAAAGTTTTTTAACTTTTCATAATACTATTTTTTAACTTAATTTAATATGTTATACTATGTGTATGTAACATTTTCACTTACTTATGATATACATATAGGAGGACTAAATGAATAGTTGTAGAACTGAAAAAGATTATATTGGAGAAAAACAAGTTCCAAAAAATGCTTATTATGGCATACAAACAGTGCGTGCCTTAGAAAATTTTACAATAACAGGTCATAGAATAAGACCAAATTTTATATATTCTTGTGCCATAGTTAAAAAAGCTTGTGCCCTTGCAAATATGGACGCAGGCTATATGGGCTCAGACATAGCAAAGGCTATTGCTGTAGCCTGTGATAAAATCATAACAGGTAAATATAATAATGAGTTTTTAGTAGACCCAATACAAGGTGGTGCTGGTACTTCTTTTAATATGAATGTAAATGAAGTAATAGCAAACTTAGCTCTCGAGCATTTAGGCTATGAAAAAGGTAGATATGATATTTTAAGCCCAAATACACACGTAAATATGGCACAGTCAACAAACGATGTATTCCCTACTACAGGTCACATTACAATACATAGAACAAATACAGAACTTTTAGAAACTTTACGTGAACTAAAAAGCACTTTCATTTTAAAAGCAAAAGAATTTGATAGTATATTGAAAATGGGTAGAACTCACTTACAAGATGCCGTACCTATACGACTTGGTCAAGAGTTTATGGCATATTCAAAAGTTTTGTCAAGAGATATAACAAGAATTGAAAATACACAAAAAGACTTGTTAGAAATAAATATAGGTGCAACAGCAGTTGGTACAGGTCTTAATGCTGACCCATATTATATTTTTCAAGCAGTAAACTACATAAACCAGTTTACAGGAGAACATTATTATCGCTCCGAAGATTTAGTTGATGCTACACAAAACACAGATTGTTATACCACAGCTTCTTCAGCTTTAAAAATTTGTATGGTAAATATGTCAAAGATAGCAAACGATTTAAGACTAATGGCATCAGGTCCACGTTGTGGTTTTAATGAAATAAACTTAGAAGCACGTCAACCGGGTTCATCTATTATGCCGGGAAAAGTAAACCCAGTTATGATAGAAGCTGTAAACCAAGTTGCTTTCCAAGTTATGGGTAATGACTTAACTATATCTTTAGCAAGCGAAGCAGGACAGTTTGAGTTAAATGTTATGGAACCAGTTCTATTTTTCAACTTGGTACAATCCATAGAGATGATGACAAATGTTTTAAAATCTTTTAATAACTATTGTCTAAAGAGCATTACAGCAAATGAAGATAGACTAAAAGCTATGGTTGAAAACTCTGTTGGTATAGTAACAGCCCTAGCACCACATCTCGGCTATGAAGAAGCGTCACAACTTGCAAAAGAAGTTATTAATAGTGGAAAAACAGTAAAAGAGTTGTGCCTTGAAAAAAAAATATTACCTGAAGATGTTTTAAATGAAATATTAGATGGCTACAGTATGACAAATGTAGGTGTTTCAGGTAAAAAATACTTTAAGAAAGTAGAAGAAACTATTATAAAAAAAGAAAACCTTAAAAAATAATAACCTCTATAGTATCACTGCAAAAAGGCTAAGCTACATTTTTTTGCTGTTTTGTCAATGTTTTACATAAAAATAGCACAAATTTTACTTCGAAAATTTGTGCTATTTTTATTAAATCTTTAACTTAATGACGCTGCCTTTAAGTATCATAATAAAGTAAACATCATTATTATATGAAATGTACTGCCAAGCAAAACAAAAAAATGAAAAACATCGTGGAAATCAAGCCACTCAACCTTAATAGTAGGTTTTTTAACAGCATAAATAACTGCTCCAACTGTATAAGATAATCCACCTAAACAAAGTAACACAAATGATAAAGTGCTCATAGCATTAATAAGTGGTACAATAGCAATAATAGCAATCCAACCCATAAGCAGATAAAGACCTGTTGAAATATTTCTAACCAACTTATTATCGCTAACACCAAATGATTTAAAAACAATTCCTAAAAAAGCTATAACCCATATTATAGTTATCATTGTGTATCCCCAAACACCTCTTAATGTGATTAAACAAACAGGTGTATAAGAACCAGCTATAAGTACAAAAATCATCATATGATCTATTTTTCTTGCTACAAGCTTAATTCCTTCTGTACCTACCTTTGAAGGTATCAAATGATATATAGTACTTGCAGAATAAAGCATAAATAAAGATAAACCAAAAATCGCAAATGATACTGCGTACCATGCATTGCCAAAATATGCACCTACACCAACCAAAACTAAAGAAATTGGTATCGAAACAATAGCACCAAAAAAATGTGATATACTACTAACTGCATCATTCAACTTTTTCATAATAGACTCCTTACTATATAGTTTTCAAAACTACTTGTTGCAATTATTATATCACTCTGTTATAATAATTGCAACTACTTTTTTCATAAGTTTAAAAAAATTATTATAAGAGGTATGCTAATGGAAAGCGAAATTTCAAAAATATTAGAAGAAATAACAAGTAAAAGTATAATAAATTATTCGGATATCCCAAATATTGATTTATATGTTGACCAAGTAACTACATATATTGAGCAAAACTTATTCACATCAACTAAAGATAAATCCCTTACAAAATCAATGATTAATAATTATTGCAAAAATGGTATTATACCACCTTCTGATAAAAAGAAATATAATAAAAATCATATTTTATTGTTAATTTTACTTTGTAACACAAAATCTATTCTTCAAATAAATGATTTCAAAAAAATATTTGAAAATACTGATGAAAAAACTCTATTAACATACTATTCAAGTGTAAATAACCTACTTGAAAACTTTACAGATACCTTTGATTCAAAAGTTTTAGAAATGTATAAAGCAATAGAAATTACAGATGAGAAAGAAAAAATTAAGATTCTCGCAACACAACTTTCTATTGAAGCAAATTATAAAAAGCTATTAGCTGAACAATTAATAGAAAAGATTTTATAGTTTACTTATTAATATAATTCTTAAACAGCCTTAACCTTTTTTAGCTTATTAACCATAACAAGCATAATAATTGCAAAAATTAGCAAGTATATTGGATATAAGGATATAGAAAATATTTTGGTAATAAGACCGAAAACAGGTGGTGCAAAAGTAGCCCCTACATATGCACTAGCCATTTGAATACCAATAATTGCTTTAGAATTTTCAGCACCAAAGTTACTTGGAGTTGAATGTATAATAGATGGATAAATAGGTGCACACCCAATACCAATAATTATAAGTCCACATAAAGAAAAAATATTTCCAAAAGGTATCAATAGAAAAATTATTCCTACAAATATTGTAAAAATACCATATTTAATTAATTTTTCATCTCCAACTTTTTCAGTTATAAAGCCACAAACAAAACGACCAAAAGTAATACCTAAATAAAAAAACGAAGCAAACTTTGCTGCAACAGCAGGTGTCACATTTTTAAACTCAACTAAATATGTTGTTGCCCACAATCCTGTTGTTGCCTCCAAGGCACAGTATCCAAAAAAACAAAATAAAACTAAAGTTACACCTTTAATTTTTATTGCATCTTTTAATCTTAATGCTTTACTGTTTTCTTCTTCAGAAGTATTTGTACCTCTTTTTTTCCATAAAGGTATACTAAAAAAAATTGTTAAGGCAAGAAATATTTGTAAATAAGATACTGCTCTATACCCAAAATTCCAAGTGTAATTACTAATAGCATAACTCATTATAAAAGGGCTTATTGATGCACCAACACCCCAAAAACAATGTAACCAGCTCATATGCTTACTTGAATAGTGTAGAGCAACATAGTTGTTTATTGCAGCATCAACAGCACCAGCACCTAAGCCATAAGGTATGCAAAGTATGCATAAAATATAAAAGTTACTTGAAATAGAGAAACCAAATAATGCAATGGCAGTAGTTAAAACGCTAATAAAAGTTAACATTGCCGTTCCAAACTTTTTACTTAAACTATCTACATTTAAACTTGAAAAAATTGTACAAAAAGAAATGATCATAGTCAGTATGCCAACACTTGATATAGAAACATTCAAATCTTTATGTAAAACTGGCCATGCAGAACCCAACAAAGAATCAGGCAACCCAAGACTTATAAAAGCTAAATATATAATTACAAGTAAAATTGAATACATATAGGCAACCCTTTCTACTATTTAGCCATACCAAACATAGCACCCGATACATAAGGTATAAGCCAAATTAACCATACAATTACACTGAACTTATGAAATGTTTTTTTAGCATTATCATCTTTTTTATATATTACATAAGTTGCCCAAAGAGCATGAATTAACATAAGTGCAATAGCAAGTAAACCCGTTATGCTATGAAAATTTAAAGTAAATCCATCATCTGATAATCTACCCATAAGAGTAGTTCCTATAGTATCAAAAATCAAACCTAAGTAAAATATAAATAAATGCCATAACTTTAACTCACCTTGTATTTTTTCACTCCAAACCCCTATTGTATAAAACACAAGAGCCAAAGTAATCGTAATCATTGCAACTGGTAACATAAATCCACCTCAACATAATTTTTTTAATATTAATATTAATATTAAATATAAGTCAAAAAATATACCTAATATTATAAAAAAACGGTTAATATCCTTAATTAAGGGATATTAACCGTTCCTTAACCAACCATAAAAATATCTATGGAATACTATAACATACATCATCTACTTTATTAAAAAAGTAGATGTTCAAAGTACTTATCAAAAAATAAAAGTATAATACATGATGCAGCCATAAATGGTCCAAAGGGAACACGACTTTCAAAATTAGTTTTCATAAAAATACTTTTTATTTTAACAAAAATTATTACAACCAAGCCTACAATAAAAGGTAAGCAAATAGTATAATAAAGCAAATTAACTGGTGTATTAATACCTATTAATATTCCTAAAAAAACATCACCAAGTCCAAAAACTTCATCACCATACATTTTTTTAGTAACAAAATGTAAAATATAATAAATAAGTCCCGTAACAACAGCACTAATAATATATCCTACAATAACATCATTGTTAAGTAATGCATCGCCAACTAATAGTATTCCAGTACATATCACACCAATAATAATTGTAATATCATAAATATATTGTTCCTTTATATCTATTATTGAAATAACAATTAATAAAGAAACTAAAAAAATAATTCTAAAAAAATCAATAGTAAAACCATATTTTAAATAGAAAAGAACAAAAAATATACCTGTTAATAATTCTACAAAAGGATATTGAAAAGCTATTTTTTCTTTACAATACCTACACTTAGCACCAAGAAAAACCCATGAGAATATCGGTACAAGATCAAGTGGTTGTAGAGTTGTTTTACATTTTGGACAAAAAGAACGACCTTTTGCCATATTTATATTAAGGGGAAGTCTATAGACAACTACATTTAAAAAACTACCTATACATATTCCTATTAAAAAAGTGAAAACCATATATAAAATTGTCTCTGTCGTAAAATTTATTTCCATATACTATATAAAATATAAACAACCTCACTTTTACTTATAGGGCTATTCATATTTTTCTCACCTTTCGACATATAAAAGTTCTCATTTCTCATTTCTTCAAAATATTTACTCAAAGAAACATTTTCATTTAAAATTCTTGACAAAATAACTTCAAATTGCTTATATGTTAAGTTACTTGTTAAGTCAAATTTTGTATCACTTACACCTTTAATATAACCATTACTATAAACATATCTTACACCACTATAATATTGTGACTCTGTAGAAACATCAGTAAAATTCATAGCTTTACTAGTTTCAGGATAACCGTTGTCTACTAAATAGTTTTTAAGTAAGTTTGAAAATTCTCCTCTTGTTATACTTTCTTCTGGATAGTATCTTTGAGTTTTTGTATTATAAGCTAAAAGATTTCTTCTCATGAATACTTCTAAAGACTCACTTGCCCAACTTGAATATATATCTGATAATTCTACAAAAGCATCATCAATAAGAACAGTATATTGACCTTCTGAATATTCACCCTTAGGAATAGTCATAGTTAAAGTTGAACCATCACCTACAGTACTTTGATATATCCACTTTGAGCCAACTTTTTTGTATATACCAGCTCTATATGACCCAGTAAAAGGGAAAGATATCGTCCAATCGTTAAGTAAAGAAATACTTTCTTTATTAATACCATTATAATCACTATATCCACCAACATAAAAAACTGTTCCAAGTGGTGTATATCTATCTTCTAGTCTAAAAGTTGTAGGAACTTCATATACATTCAAATATTGGTAACCGTAAGCAGAATTTGCAGGTACGCTTATATCCATAGTCGCATACACTTCTTCTTTTACAGTTGATTTATCAACACTTGCCTTTGGCGAACCAGATATAGTAAAATTAACTCCAGAAGGACCAACCTCAAGTTTATTTAAGTTTTTAGTTAGAGAATTTGAAAGTTGTGTAAGGTATGATGAATCATATCCTTCATAAAAACCATCTCTAAAAGCATTTTGCAAATCAGTTTTACTGATTTCTTGTGATACATATTTGCCTAAACCCGATTCTTCTATAATATTATGATTGCTATTATAGTCTAAATAAGCAGTAGTGCTTTCATTATTTTTACCTGCAGAAAAATCATTAATAGCAGTTGCACTTCCTAAAGCATAACCATTTGTCATAGCAAAAGTAGTTACAATATCGAATGTAGTAACTGTTTCTTCAATCACAACTTCGCCCTCTGAACCTTCAGTACCACCCTCACTAGCTTCGCTTGATTTATATGAAATTGCATCAACATATTCTAGTAAATATGCAGAACTAAATGCAGAATCAAATGCTTCTGACTCAGCTTTAAGAGCACCAAAATCTAAGCTAGGATCCATAAGTAATCGTTCCAACAAATCATATTTTTTGTTATTAGCTGTAAGAGTTCCACCTTTTAACTTGTTAATACGACCGTCATACATACCATAATATGTTCCCCATATTTCACCTTGCTCAGTGCTAGTTAACTTAGTATCTGTATCATTCGGTAAATATAATTCATATCCATTTAAGTAACCCGTTTTAAAACTAGTTTTAAAAGCAGTAGTAAAATCACTTCTAAAAGTAGGTGTCACTTCACCTACATCTATGTTAAAATCACTTTTAATAGTTTTTTCTATTTCAATATATCGACTAAGATAATCTGACTCTTCATCGTTAATATAATCTTGATGGCCTAAAACATAGCCATAAGCAGTACCCCAATCATTCCCTGCCTCTGTAGCACTAGAATAATCAAATTTTGCAAAAACAAAATTAGTACTTGTTAATATAAGTGTAAAAGTCAAAACAAAAGCTAAAAGTTTATTTAAAATCTTCACTTTTTATTCCTCCTCATTCAACTGTGCAATTTTGATATTATCTATTAAGATATTACCACTTGTAACACTTTTTTCTGCACCATCAGTTATATAAAATCTTTGTATATAGCAAGGAAAATTTAAATTAAGTGGAAAGAATACATTCGCTTCTTGCCAACCGGTTTCACTAATTCCCACTAAGATAGGTACTTCTGTTTCAACGCCCATACTATCTCTTAAAACAATACCAAATGTATGAGGTACTGTAGATTCACTGTATACGTCCATAGTTAATCCTTGTGCACTCTCAGAAATAGTAAGTTTTTCTCCTTCAGCTACTGCATAAGCTGTATTTTCAGTGAAACTTTTAGCAAAGTTGTATTCAAGTCCTAAACTAAAGTTACCTTGACTTGATTCATTTGAAACAAAAGTATTTCCAGAAACTTCTTTATCAGGTTTTCCTACAAAAAAGAAATAGTCTTCTTCAAAATTGTATAAATCCTTAAAAGTATACATTTCACGTTCTTCATCAAACTCACCTGCAACATCAATATCTACTTGTTCTATTACAGTAGGTGTGAAAAATCCTTGAAAAGGCATAAATGGATTTGTATTACCAGCACTTGTTTCATCTAAAGAAGCAAAGAGTTGGTCAGATACATTTGTATCGTCATACACAGTTAAAACTGGTAACTCAAAAAAATTTAAAGTCATTGTTCCTCTTACAAATTCTTCATTTTCAGTTCTATATCTAAATCCATTATCCAAATACTCTACAAAAACTTCACTATATGGGTCTTCAGTATTAAAGTCAATTATTGGTTCAGGATTAGTAGGGTCAAAAGGAGAAATTTGTAAGGCATTTATATAAATTGGATATTCGTAAGATTTTATATTTTCAATAAATTCTTCTATAACATCAAATTTACCTATAAATTCTAAATACACAATGTTATTAATAGAATTGTTGTATTCTTCATTTTGTAATCTACTTATGTCATAACCATTATCAGCAGCAATAGGAACTGTTTGTACATCAAAGTTAATATCGCCTAAAAAAAACGCCTCGTCAGTATATGCTTCAACAGGCATAAAACGTTCAAGTAGTATTAAAATATCATCTTGATTTATGTTTGAAAAAAATTCACCTACAAAAGGTTCTACATCATAAAAATTTTCGGGTATTTCGCTATTTTCATCAACTACAACATTTTCGTCTTCTAAAGTTTCAAGTTTAACTAAACGTTCTTCTTTTAATTTTATCTGCTCTTCATAGTTAGCTTGTGCAAGCGTTCTAGCATCAGTTGCTGGTAAAATAATTAACATAATAAGCACAAATAAGACAACCAAAACAGCTAAAATAGCAAGTAAAACTTTTTCACGTTTTTGAAGTTTACTCATTTTATGCCCCTCCTTTTAATGTTCCTGTTATTTCAAATTCATATAAATCATAATTCAAACTTTTTGTAGTGTCAGTTTCGGCAACTAAAGTCACAAAGTTTATGTTTATTTCCTCTACAAAATCTTTATTACGTAAGTTGTAAGATAAAGTTGCAACTAAGTTACTATTTTGAGCATAACCTTTAATTAAAAAGCTGTTTTCATTAACTTCATAGCTAGAGTAAAAAGTCCCTTCGATACTAGCTTCTTGAATAGCACTAACAACTCTTTCATCTAAAAGTGAATAAGAATATAACATTTTATAAGCTAAGTTATTAATGTCATCTTGATATGTATCAACTGTAACAACTGCATTTTCATCATTTGTTTCATCAGTTATAGTACTAATAAGCTCATATTCAGCTATTTTACTATTTATATCTAAAATCTCGCTCTGTACTGCCTCAGTCTTTGCAACTAAATCCTTAGTCGCATTTTTCACACTAAGTACATAATTACCAATAAGTAAAAGCAAAGCAAGTGCAAAAGCACCATATACTATTGGTGCAGACTTGAATTTTTTCTTATCTTGGTTACTATCTAAAAAATTTATATCATTAATATTTTTCAAAAAAACTGCACCTCCTAACTTATGCGTATCAAGCTACCTATAGCAACTACATACATAGAAACATCTATATTTTCATCAATAATTCCGTTTAATCTGTCAATTTTAAAAACAGGCGTAGAAAATCTTTCACTTAGCATACTAACAAAGTCTTGTATAGCAAAGTCATAACCATAAAGATATATTTCATCAATAGCATTACCTAAACCCTTTGAAGTATAGTATTTAAAGCTTTTTTCTATTTCATCTAAAAACAGTGAAAAATCATCTTTTAACTCACTATCATTATTGATATTTGCTAAGCTATTTACTTCTTCTTGAGAAGAAATATATAAAAGATTTTTATTCTTTTTAAATAAACTATTTCCAATATTTCTTTGGAACTCAATATGTCCTGCTGTAAAAATACCAATATTTAAAACAGCAGAAGAAATATCAATAACAGCTATAGTATTAGCTTCTTTTTCTTCCCTTGAATATTCTTCGAGTTGAGAAGTTGTATCTATAGAAAATCTAATTAGTTTACTTATTGTATTAGTGCTAATATCAAGATATTTCAATCTTAAGCCCAAATCTTTAAAAAGTCTTTTTTTCTCATCAATTAAAATTCTAGGCACAGCACAAGCCAAAACACTACATGTGCTTTGGTTATCTTGAGTTATTCTATATTCAAGTATGTAATCAGACAAATCTCCCGGAAAATTTTCTAAAACTTCATATTCAATAGCATTCATTTGATCTTCCTCATTATAAAGCTTAGGAACATCGAAAGTTTTAATTAAAGCGTCCGTCGTATTAATGGTAAAAATACAATCTTTAACTTTTATACTATTATCTTTAATTTCTTTTGATATTGCATTTAAAACTGCATCATATTCTAGTATTTTACCATCATCATATATTTCATCATCAAAAGTAATAAGATAAGTGCTTAAAATATTAAGTTTATTGTTAAAACAATATCCTCTTACTATTTTTATATCAAAATTAGAAAAATCAAAAGATAAATATGTAGTTTTTTTGTTTTTATTAAAATCAATTTCTTTAGTTAGTAATTCTTTAAGTCCCACTCTAAATCACCCGTTTCTTTTTATCATTTTATAACATATTATATCATAATATTATAAATATATCTACTATTTTTTATAAATAAATAATAGATTTCCTTTCTATTAAATTATCAAAAAATCCCATTCCTATTAAAACATTAACAAAACATATTATTTTATAGTCATTGATTAAAAATAAATTAATATTATTATATGTAATTTTTTAATTTTTATTATTACAACGGAAAAATAGAAAACATAACTAGTTTTTAAATTTTTTTATTCCTTAACTTTTTTTAAAATATATTAAAATTTTCTACTTATTCAAAAAAATAAGAGGGTGCTGAAAAAGTCCAAAAAGAAAAAAATATGACTAATGATAATGGCACGAAAATAGTGAGATAGCATAAAATCAGCGAGGAAAGAAGGTGCTGATAAAGTCAAAAAGAAAAAAATTATAATAGCGTTAGCGTAAACAAAAATAGTGAGTTGGAATAAAATCAGCGAAGAATGAGCGTAAATTTTATTCCATACGAA
>JBKECM010000048.1:0-2168 GCA_047974615.1 Lachnospirales bacterium | reverse complement strand
AAACTACAAGCCCAAATAACACGCCACCGAAATTAGTTATCATATCAGTTAATCTATTCATTGGGTATCTTCCTAAAACATTTGAACCATGACTAATGTTATAAGAATAATGTAACCCACCTGGTAATACCCATTCCTCAATTACATGTAGTACTAACACGATAACTGCTAAAGTACAAAGTATATTTATCTTAGTCCATGTATTTCTGTTTTTGTATATAAGCCAACTCATATATACACCAATTCCTGTCATTACATATAACCAAACCGATAACCAGCCTTGAGTAATTGTTTCCATATTAATTTGTCACTCCTCTAACCTTAATCAATTTAATATTGTCTTAATTTTTTTGTTCTTTTAAATATTCTTCATATAACATAGGTATTTTCTTTGCAAAATTTCTATACTCTACATAACAATGTTCAGCCATTCCTATTGCATTTTTATCATTTAACATAAATTTACGAACTAACGGATTTTTGCTTCTCTTACCGATCCAAAATCTGCTCACCATTAATATACCATCTTCTTTTTGAAAACAAATATGAGCCATTTCGGTATGAGGTATTTTATCATTAAAAACACCAACGTGACCACAAATAATTGTGGTAACATTATTTTCTTCCATAATTTTTTTATCAAACCCAAAATCTTCTGGTTTTTCAAATTTTATACTTAATGGTAGTTTCATTTTACCTATTTTTTCAACTGGATATTGGATATTTGCTATAAATTCAGGCTGTTTAGTTTGTTCAAAATATTCTTTGAACTCCTTTGGATAAGAATTATTAAAATGTTCACCTGGATACCACAACATATATCTTTCTTTTTGACTAGGGTGCCACCAAAACCACCAATTAATCATCTCATTGGTTACATTCGGCATAAACGCATATGAGGATACTAAATAATCACCATTTTCCAATTTGCTATAACCTAAATCATTATGTAGGCTATGATTAAAAATAACTTCATTTTTATTTTCAAAATAAGTAATGTTAATATTATTTGGTTTATTTATGATTTTCTTTGCATCAAGTGGTATTGTTACATTTTCCATTTCAAAATATTTTTTATAATCCATAATACACTCCTTTAATTATTTTATGAAACTATTGTATCATATATTTTTTCGTAATTCAACTTTTTGAAACATATAGTACGAATTTAGACGATCTGTATTGTATATATTAATGGAACTATTGTTTTACAAAAAATTTTATTATATAATATTAAAAACACATTATTAAAAATTCAATTTAAAGGAGTAGTTATGTATCATATAAAAACTGATAAACGTTCAATTAAGTCATCTGAACTAATATATCAAGGTCTATCAAAATGTATGGACGAAAAAGAGTTTAATAAAATTACAATTACTGATATCCAAAAAGCCTCTACCGTTGGTAGAGCAACTTTTTACAGAAATTTTGACAATATAACCGATGTTTTATATTGGCAATGCGATATACACTACAAAGAAGTTATGACAAACTATATTGTCACAAATGTTAAAACTATTGACCATTATCATTTCCTTAAGTACTTTTTCGACTATTGGTTTCTTAATAGCAGAATATTAGAACAGATTATTTCAATAGGTCATTATGATATTATTTTTAGTTGCCATTTTAAAAGTTCTTTTATATTATCTGAAAAAATTAATGTAAATGAAACTATTCCTTCAGAATTTTACGAATATTATATTTCTAGTTTAATTGGTGCATTTGTAGGTTTGCTAGTTACTTGGATTTCTAAAGGAAAAACTTTAAATGCTGAAGATTTTATAAATATGCTAAAAAATAGTAGTGAACGTGATATGGTAAAACTTTTCTTATAGTGTATTTTTAAAAGGCGCTTAACCAAAAAAGGAGGGTGCTGAAAAAGTCAAAGAAGAAAAAAATATTACTAATGCTAATGGCACAAAAATAGTGAGATAGCATAAAATCAGTGAGGAAAGAAGGTGCTGATAAAGTCAAAAAGAAAAAAATTATAATAGTGGTAGCGTAAACAAAAATAGTGAGTTGGAATAAAATCAGCGAGGAATGAGCGTAAATTTTATTCAATACGAACGCTAATTTTTGTGTAATAGGAGAATTTTCAATTAGAAAATGAAAATTTTTTAAGCATCTGCCAGGCAGTGCGACCTTACGAACAAGCAAAACAA
>JBKECM010000042.1:0-40174 GCA_047974615.1 Lachnospirales bacterium | reverse complement strand
TGCTTGTTCGTAAGGTCGCACTGCCTGGCAGATGCTTAAAAAATTTTCATTTTCTAATTGAAAATTCTCCTATTACACAAAAATTATCATTCGTATGGAATAAAATTTACGCTCATTCTTCGCTGTTTTTATTCCAACTCACTATTTTTGTTTACGCTAACGCTATTATAATTTTTTTCTTTTTGACTTTATCAGCACCTTCTTTCCTCGTTGATTTTATGCTATCTCACTATTTTTGTGCCATTGTCATTAGTAGTATTTTTTTCTTTTTTGACTTTTTCAGCACCCTCGTAAAATGGCGACGTTGCAAAATTGTTTTTTAGGCGTTGCCAGTTGCCATGTAAATAGAGTAAAAAAAATAGTAAAGAAACAAAATTTAGTTTCTTTACTATTTTGAAGCTCTATATTAAATTTTAAAATTTTAAAATTTTAAAACTATTATTCATCTTTAGGCTTCCACGTAGTGGCATTTTTAACCATTGTTTTAAAACTCTTTGTTTCGTTTTGACGTAGGATAAAACGAGTTAAGAAGATTTTAATTATAGCAGTAACCGGAACGGCAACAACCATACCCAACATACCGAAAAGTGCAGAACCTACAGATAAAGATAAAAGTACTAAAAAAGGTGAAATCTCTACAGAATTACCTACAACATTAGGTGCAATAAATAAAGAGTCAAGTTGTTGAATTATAAATACTACGATAATAGCACCCAGTACTATATTCATATCCCCAGTTAACAAAGAGGATATTACAGCTAAAACAAAACCTACAAAAGCACCTACAAAAGGTATAACATTTGAGAAACCAGATATAAAAGCAATAACTGTAGCAAAAGGAACACCTACTATAGATAGACCTATAGTTAAAAGAACTGCCATTATAGATGCATCAGTTAAAGTACCACGTATATACCCAGAAAAAACTTCATGTATCTCTCCAAAAACACCTTTTAATTTTTCATTAAATTTATCAGGTAAAAAAGTATCGATTAAAAGTAGCGTATTATATTTAAATTTATCTTTATGTTGTAACATATAAAAACATAAAACAATACTTAATACTAAAGTAATGAAAAATCCACTAATCGCACCAATGCTTCCAACTAAACTTAAAGCAAAAGTACTAAAAAATTCTAACAAAGAAATTAAGCCTTTTGTTATAGCACCAACAATAGTTTCCGTTATGCTTTCAATACCAAAAAAAGATAAATATTCAGAAAACTGCGACTCAACATTACTTATTTGCGTTGTCAAAGTTGCAACAGAATAGTTTATAAAAGACACAATGCTTGTTATTGAACCTGAGCCATTTGTAGTATTTGCAATGCTGTTAATAAACATTTTAATAGCAAAAGCTAAAAAAGCAAATACAGATATAAAAGAGAATATTGTGCCAACTGTACGTTTTTTAAAGTGTACGTCTTCTATTTCTTCTGCTAAGTCTGGATCTTTTTCTTTTTTCAGTTTACTTAAAAAACTAGGTTTTTTATCCTTTTTTTCTTTAAATAATATCTTTTTAAAAGTAGGAAAACTATCACATATCTTTATTTTTAAAATATGAAAAACTTTTTTCTCATGTACATAATAATCCCATTTATTTTGATAAAAATCAACTACCGGATCAAGTAAGTATGCAATTATAAAAGCTATAAATAAAGGAAAAAATACATTTATTATATTACCAATAATTCCAAAAAAGCTTTTAAGCACTTGATTTGGATCCGTAACTATAGTAATTAAAAAATTTACTACATAAAAAGATAAGACAATAAGCATAAAAGCTATAACTACGTGAAAAACTATTTTCATATAGTTTTTATCAAAAGGCAGTTTCATCTATGGTTCTCCTTAAAGTTTTGCTAAAACAGCAATTATTAATTTATATGTTTTTTCTAGTGAAGAAATGCTAACTCTCTCGTCTGGAGTATGTGCGTCAAGTATAGTAGCACCCGTTGCAATAATATCAAGGTTTGGCATTTTACCTATAATCAAGCCACACTCAAGACCTGCATGTATAGCAGATAAAGTTGGCGTATTACCGAAAAGCCCTTCATAAACTTCCGATACAAGAGGACGTAAAGTTGACTCAGCTTTAAACTCCCATGCTGGATAATCTCCGTAAAAAGAAGTATCAAAACCAAAAGTATCATACACAAGCTTTATTTTATCTTTTAAAGCTTCTTTTTTAGATAAAGTAGAACTACGAGTAGCAGATGTTATAACAACTTTTCCATCTACAACCTTTATAACTCCAACGTTATTTGATGTTTCAACAAGTCCATGTATGTTTGTAGACATAGTTACAACGCCATTTGGTAAAAGAATAATACAGTTGATTAAGTTTTTAGAATTTTCTTTACTAAAAGCTTTGTCTACACAGTCACTTTCAGAAAGTATAATTTTAAGTCCTGCATCTTGAACTGCGTATTCTTTTTTTATTATTTCACTTAAAGTGTTTACTAACTCTTTTGCTTTTACTTCATCACCTTTTTTTATCATAAAGCTTATTTGACACTCACGAGGTATAGCGTTGTCTTTTGCACCACCGTCAACATCATATATAAATAGGTCACACTCATTAAAAATTTTTCTTAGGATACGGAAAGCTAATTTGTTTGCATTTCCTCTTTCTTGATCTATTTCTACACCAGAATGACCGCCCTTTAAACCTTTAACTTCTAAAGTATAGCCATGATAAAGGTTTTTATCAATAGTAACATAATCTATATTTAAAAAACCTTGATTTTTGTTCCCCCCTGCACAGCTTGTAAAGAAGATACCTTCTGTATCTGTATCTATATTTATCATTTTTGTCGCTTTAAGTATACTAGTATCTAAAGCAAAAGCACCGTCCATGCCTGTTTCTTCTTGAGCAGTAAAAACAGCTTCAAGTGGAGGATGTTCTAAATCATTACTGTCAAGTATAGCCATAGCTATAGCAACTGCAACACCATTATCTGCACCAAGTGTAGTTCCTGTACCAGATAAAAAGTCACCTTCAAGCTTAAGCTTTATACCGTCTTTTAAGAAATCAAACTCTGTATCTTTATTTTTTTCACAAACCATATCTAAGTGACCTTGTAAAATAACTGTTTCGTTGTTTTCTTTACCTTTCGTTCCGGCTTTTTTAATAACTATGTTAAAAATTTCATCTTGATATACTTCAAGGCTTCTTTCTTCTGCAAATTTTTTACAATAGTCAGAAACAGCCTTCTCATTAGATGAACCACGAGGAATTTTACTTAACTCCTCAAAAAAATATAAAACTTTCTTTGGTTCTAAATTTGCTAAAATACTCATTTTAATACCTCCATTAAATTTATATATAGTAACAGGAAACACATTTTTTAAAAAACAAGAATACACGTATTTTAAATTTTAGTCAGTACTTTCAAATAAATCTAAACGCCTATCTTTAGTTATTTCTAAAGATTGTTCTTTACGCCACTTTTCTATGTTTTGATGATTACCTGATAAAAGAACTTCCGGTACAAGTCGACCTAAAAAATCAACAGGGCGTGTATACTGTGGATATTCTAATAAATTATTTTCAAAGCTTTCATTTTGGTGACTTTCATCTTTATTTAAAACTGAAGGAATAAGTCGTGATATACTATCTATAAGTATCATAGCAGGTAATTCTCCACCAGTCAAAACATAATCACCTATAGATATTTCGCATGTTACGATTTCATCAATTATTCTTTGGTCTACGCCTTCGTAATGCCCACATAAAATAACGAGTTCTTCTTCCTTTGCCAGTTCTTTAACTAAGTTTTGAGTTAACGTCTTGCCTTTTGGGGACATATACAAAACCTTTGTATTCTCCTTTAACTCTAAGGATTTATAGGCGTTATATATAGGTTCGCAAGACATAATCATACCTGCCCCACCACCATAGCCATAGTCATCAACCTTTTTATGTTTGTTTTTTGTAAAATCACGTATATCTATAGCATCAATACTAATAATATTATTTTCTTGAGCTTTTTTTATAATGCTATGATTTAAGCCATCTGTTATCATTTCTGGAAAAATAGTCAAAACTTTAAAATTCATTTTTACTCCATAACCTTAAGAAGTTTAACTTTCATTTTTTTCTCTTTTATATCAACGTTGAGTATACATTGCTTTATAGCAGGTATGAGAACGTCTTGATTACCTTCTTTTTTTACAACATAAACATCATTTGCGGCTGTAAAGATTATATCTTCTAAAACACCTATACAGTTATCATTTTCATCGTAAACTTCTAAACCATATAAATCTCTTATATAATACTCATCTTCTTCAAGTGGTAAAGCAAATTCTTCATCTATTTTTAAAACAAAGTTTTTAAGCTTTTCACCTGCTGTCATATCATCTACACCTTTAAACTTTATAACTACAAATTGTTTATGATATCTTACGCTTTCTATGTCTAAAGATAGTGTAGTTTTGCCATTTGTAGCCTCTACGTTTTTTAATAAACTAAAACGTTTTATATCATCACTAAAAGAAATGCAACGAACATCGCCTTTTATACCTTGTGTATTTACTATCTTTCCAATTTCAAACTGTCTACTTGCCATATACACCTCTGTTTTGAATTACCATTTATTGTAAAAATATCAATTATTTAAAATAAACTTATTAAAAATACTTTATTTTTTTTATAATATACGTTATAATAATATCATATATTAAAGAGATTTACAACACAAAATACAAAGGTAGATGTAAAGGGTAAGATAATGTTTAAAGATAGATTTAAGATGGGTAAAATACCTATAAGCAGACTAGCTATGGTAGCTAGAATTGGAGTTTTTTTAATTATCACTTTAGTTTTTTTAAATAATTTTTCAGGCTATACCTTTATTGATCGCGAGTTTTACGATAGATTATTTTTAAAACAACATGAAGACGATACATATAATAATATTGTTACAATAACTATAAACGACAAGACTCTTTTAGACTATAAAGATGGAAAAATACCTTACGACATTTATACTTCTATTTTAAATGGAGTTTTAAGAGAAGCTAACTCTGTTGTTTTTACTATGGTTTTGAACACCGAAAGTAATAGTGATAGTGACAAAGCCTTAAGTGAAGCTATTAAAAAACATGGTAGTGTTGTTTTACCTTATATACGTCAAAATGAATTAAATGAAGAACCTATATATCCCTATGCTTTGTTTTTAAACGCAACAGACCATTTAGGGTTTGTGGAATATGAAAAAGGTTCTGACGGATATGTAAGATTATTCACTTTATATGATGAATATAATAATGTAGAGTACCCAAGCTTAGTTTATGAAGCCCTTGATGCTAGCGGTTATAACCTTACTGTAAGTGAAGAGAAAGTCACCCTTAGTGTTAAAAGCACAAACAAATTTATATCTACTGTTGATTTGTATGAAGAAAATAAATTTTTCAGATTACCTTTAACTTCTGAGTATACACCTTATGCAAGCTATGAGCTTTTAGATGTATATGACGGTAAAGTACCTTATAGTGCCTTTGCAGGTAAAATCGTTGTTATAGGTAGCTCATTTACAGGCTCTGAAGATATAGTAGAAACACCTGTATATAGTATACATGGTGTTGAATATATAACTGCTTGTATTTTAAGTCTTATAGAAGGTTTTAACCCTATTTTAGCATCTTCTGGATTTATACTTCTATATGCCGTAATTTTATACGTTTTAGTTGACTTAATAACTATAATTTTGCCACCAAAAAGAAAAATACTTGTTCCTATAGCCTTTACTATTTTAACATTTATTATAAGTGTTGGCTTTGCCATTATGGCAGAAAGAATTGTAAGTATAGTTTTCCCTACTATGGCTATATGGGGAAGTTTTGGAATAAACTTCTTATTTTATATACTAGGTAGCGAAAAAGCAACTGAAGTTTATAAAATTCCTACTAGCTCAATCTTACAACTTAGTAATATAGGTTCTTCTGACTCTTATACTTTTGTTAGTTACTTAAGAGTTTTAGAGGAAAGTATACTTGAAAACTCACATATTTCTATAGAACACGTGGAAATGGAAGCAGGTCATACTTTATACAAAAAATATTTATCAAATAACGATAAGAAGAAAAAGCAAGAAGTTTTAGCTATTGATAACTATATCTTTATACCCCTTACTGCAAGAGAGAAAAAAAGTAATCCATATTGTGTCCTTAAAAATGAAGGAAACCTTTCAAGAGATACAATATATCATATATCTGCCATGATTTTATCAGCAGATGTCTACTTTAAATTTTCCGATGAAGGAAAAAAGAAAGAGAAACTTTATAAAACGATAATTGAAAAAATGGTTAATGCCGTAGATTCAAAAGACCCAACTATGGTAGACCACTCAAAACGTGTTTCAGAATATTCAGTTAAAATCGGTAAACTTTTAATGTTTTCTGAATACGACATTGAAAGACTAAGTTTTGTTGCAAGTATACACGATATAGGAAAAGCAGGTATTGCTGATACTATACTATACAAACCGAGTTTTTATTCAGAAGATGACGTTAAAGAAATACAAAAACACCCTGTTTTAGGTGTTGAAATATTAAGTACCTTGAAAATAGATAAATTTATAAAAGATGGTATTCTATATCACCATGAAAGCTATGATGGTAGTGGTTATCCAGAAGGTTTAAAAGGTAGTGAAATACCACAAGTAGCTAGAATTCTTAAAATAGCAGATGTTTTCGATGCTTTACTTTCTGAGCGACAATATAAAAAACCTTTGCCTTTAGATGAAGCTTGTAATATTCTTTATGAAGGTCGTGGAAAAGAGTTTGACCCTGAAATAACTGATATTTTTTTAGAATCAGTTAAACCTAAAAATTGGGTACCACCAAAAGTTCATTATGATATAAACAAGTCATTACCTAATGATATTAAAGTAATGGCAACTAAATATTATAATGCATATATAAAACATATATCTGTTCTTGTAGATGATATCCCTATAGAGTGTGAATTTTCCTTTAATCTATCTAAAGGTTTTTGTGGTCTTACTTTTGGTAACCACTTTACAGAAAAAAATTGGTTATATACTAAGCCTGTGTGTATAAGTGTATCAAAAGATGAAGAAGAAATGATTTATTTTAAACAAGAATACTCTAGCGATAGAAAATTTACTTATGTTTTTAATCGTGGCTACTTAACTAGTGGTATTGTATCTTCTACAAAAAAAATAAAGGATATGGAAGATTATTCTTTAGAGCTTCATAAAGATTTAGGAGAACCTTTTTATACAGACGAAAAAATAGAGGCTTGGGACTCAAATAAGTTCTATATTATAAATTTTATAGGACAAACAGAAAAAACAGAACATGTAACAATATATATAAATAAATTTATATTATAACAAAAAAAGTCAATGTTAAAAACATTGACTTTTTTAAAAATTTTACAAAATTAAAACTCACAAAGTTTCACGCAGACTAGTACGCAAAACTTTTTGAGTCTTTTTTTTAGTGTAAAAGGAAATTAGAAGCTATAAATTTACTTTGCAAATATGTATATTTTCCTAAGTGAAAAACAAATAAACAACTAGTAATGTTTTTTAAGTTATAGTTCTATTAATACTTAGCCGGCTACTATAACTTTCTTGTACCACTCTATATCATAATTTTTGTAATTTTTTATATCTTGCTAACTTCTCCTTTTACACTATTTTATTTTACATTTATTTTTACATTTATCTTTATTCTTATTCATTACTAAGTAATTTTACCTATGGAAACACCCTTTCCATCTTTCATTAAAATACTTGGGTACTTGGGTAACACCCTTTCCATCTTTCACTAAAGTACTTGGGTAATACCAAAATCCCTTGCATTTGTTCGTACTACTTAACCATAGATTATGAAAAAGAAAATTGTGTACTTCTATGCGTTGTCCTATAACAATATTATAATATTAAACTGCAAATTAATCAATAGAAAAATAAAATATAATAATTTTTTATATTTAATCTACTATATTTTTTATATTTATATTAAATGTTTTGCATAAAAAAGCTTTTTTAGTTAAAAATATTTTTATATAATTGCAAAAAGTAGGTGATATAAAATTATATATATTCAGTTAAATGAAGAAATTGTATATTCAAATTCCTTTGAAATATATTTAAAAGATATCTCAGTTTTTATAGGTGATATAGAAATAGAAAATATACTTCTTGCAAATATGACTTCAGATATGCAAGTATTTGCCTTATCTAGTATTGATATTTTAAAAAAACTTAAGGAAAAATATCCAAATGAAGAAGTAACTTTTATAGGTAGTCAAAATGTTTGTATAGAATATATAAAAAAGAAAAAACCAGTTAAAATTTTTGATTTTATGAAGGTGCTTTTAATAGGTACAGTAATTTTTTTTGGCTCAGGCACTGCTTTAATGGCATTTCAAATAGAAAGTAATATTGATTCGTTAGTCTTTGAATATAGTAAAATATTTGGTATTACTGAAAAACTATCAAAGTACGCCTTTGCTTTTTCCTATAGCATAGGTATAACTTTAGGAATTATTTTATTTTTTAACCGTTTTGGTAATAAAAAAATCACTAAAGACCCTACTCCAATAGAACTTGAAATGAATGAATTTAATAATAAAATTAAAGAAAACATAACCCAAAGTTTTCTTTATAATAAGGAGGAAAAAGATGAATAAATTCCTTTATATTCTTATTTCTTTCTCAACAGGCATTACTATATCTTCAGCTATCTTTGCCTTTTTAACAGTAATAGGACTTATTCCAAGACTTATTTCCAAAACAAAAACTACAAAATATATTGTCTATTATGAAAACATTATTATTCTTTCTGGTCTTTTTTGGTCACTTACTTACGCTTTAAATATTACTTACAACCTACATTTTGTAATATTTTTTTACTTGGTTTTTACACTTGGTATTTTTACTGGCTCTTTAGCTGTTTGCTTAACTGAAGTCATTGATATTATACCTATAATCGCAAGAAAATTTAATATGGTAAAATATACAAAGTTTCTTATGATAACTATTGGATTCGGAAAAGGCTTTGGAGCTTTTTTATATTATTTTTATGAACTATATAAACTATAAGAGGTGTTTTATGCAAAATGAAATTAATTTAAGTAATGAAGAATACGACAAAATCGTTAAAGATTTTTCACCAAAAAGTAATACATTAATTAACTGTATGCGTGCTTTTTTTGTAGGTGGAACTATTTGCTTAATCGCAGAATTTTTGAAACAGTGGTTTATAGGTTACGGTATTACGGAGTTAGACGCAGGAACATATACAAGTGTTATTTTAATATTTACTGCTATTGTTCTAACGGGACTTGGCATTTATCAAAAGCTTGGTAACTTTGCCGGTGCCGGTTCTATTGTTCCCATAACAGGTTTCGCAAACTCCGTAGCCTCGCCAGCTATAGAATTTAAAAAGGAGGGCTATGTTTTAGGTGTAGGAGCTAAGATTTTTATTATAGCAGGACCTGTTATACTCTATGGTACTTTATCCTCTATAATTGTCGGATTTATATATTACTTTTTTATTTAGGAGATTTTATGGATAACATTATAAAAAAAATAGGTTCAAGTATTACTTTTTCAAATAATATTTATATAACAACAACTTCATCAATAGTAGGGCCTATGGAAAAAAATGGACCTTTGAAAGAATATTTTGATTTAACATTAGATGATATGTACTATGGAGAAGATTCTTGGGAAAAGGCTGAAAGTAAATTCGTTCGTGAAAATTTTAAACTTTGTGTTAAAAAATCGCGTCTTGGCTTAAATGAAATAGACTATATGATAACTGGCGACCTTTTGAACCAAAGCATTGGTTCAACTTTTGGTATACGTGAATTTGCAATTCCTTTTTTCGGTATATATGGTGCTTGTTCTACTATGGGAGAAGCAATGAGTCTTGGCTCTATTTTAATTGACGGTAACTTTGCTACAAATATTTTAGCCGGTGCCTCATCACACTTTTGCAGTGCTGAACGACAGTTTCGATATCCACTTGAACTTGGCACTCAAAGACCCCCCACTTCTTCTTGGACAGTAACTGGTGATGGTGCAGTTATGTTGTCAAAAAAAGGTGATAAAAATATGCCTTATATAAAAAGAATTACGACAGGAAAAATAGTTGACCTCGGTGTAAAAGACCCTTTTAATATGGGTGGAGCTATGGCACCTGCTGCTGCTGATACAATACTACAGCACTTTAAAGACTTTAATATCACACCTGACTACTATGATTTAATTGTAACTGGTGACTTAGGTTACTATGGACGTGATATAGTAATTGACTTACTTGAACAAAAAGGCTACGATATGACAAAAAACTATACTGACTGTGGTATTTTGATTTATGATAAAGATAAGCAAAACACAAATGCCGGTGGTAGTGGTTGTGCTTGCTCTGCTATAACCTTTACTGGCTTTTTATATGATAAATTAAAAGCAGGAGAAATAAAAAAACTATTATTTATTCCTACAGGTGCATTACTTAGTTCTGTATCTACACAACAAGGGGAGTCAATACCTTCAATAGCACATGCTTTGTCTATAGAAATAGAATAATTAGCATTTAAAAACTTTTAAAAGTATTAAATTTGCCTTACTTAATATTGTTTGCAATTTTATATTTAAATATACCTTGTTATACCTGAGGGTGCTGATAAAGGATAGAAAAAAATATTACTGCACAAAAATTACGCTCGACTTAATGATTTGCTTTGCAAATCAGTTGGCACGTAGCATAAAATTAGCACTCGTTCCTCGTTGATTTTATGCTATCTCACTATTTTTGTGCCATTGTCATTAGTAATATTTTTTTCTTTTTTGACTTTTTCAGCACCCTCGTTATACCTTACTTTATCTTTAAAATTATAGCTTTTAAAAAATAAAACTCACAAAATTTACGTAAAATATAAAGTAAAATTTTGTGAGTATTTTATTTATTTTAATTTTAGTTTTAACTGCTTAGGCTTAGTTGATATAATTTAAATACCAATCCCACTCCAATATATATGGTATACCTAAAAATGTAGAATTTTCTTTATCATAATCTATAGTCAAGATGTTCCTACAAAAACTACTAATGAAAAAAATTCAACTTTTAGCAATTTTCTAGAAAATTTCACATTTTAGAGCATCTTAAATTTATTGTACAAATTATATGGTTACATTATTAAAATTTATCTTTCAAACAACTCATTTAAGTATGCCATTTTTTCAGCTAAGTCACTTGTTACACTACCTTCAGTTATACGATACTGCCAGTTACCTTCTGCTGAACCCGGCTTATTCATACGACTTTCACTACCTTCTGACAAAATATCTTGTATCGGTACAATGGCAAAATTTGCCGAAGAAGACCAAGCTAGTCTTATAAGATCCCAAGCTACATTTTCACCAGATACATTTAAGTATCTTCTCAAATAATCTCTCTCATTTTCAGTTGTCTTCTCATACCAACCTATAGACGTATCATTATCATGTGTCCCTGTATATATTACACAATTACTATTTTTTATATTATGGGGCAAATACGCATTGTTGCTTTGCATTTGAAAGGCAAAATGTAATATTTTCATACCCGGTAATTTTAAATCATCACGTAGTTTAACTACACTTTTTGTAATTTCACCTAAATCTTCAGCAATAATAGGTAGTTTTTCCAAAGCTTTTTCAATAGTTTTAAATAAATCTTTTCCCGGACCCTTTTCCCATACTCCATTTTCAGCTGTCAAATCTCCATAAGGTATTGCCCAGTATTCGTCAAACCCTCTAAAATGGTCTATTCTTATGTAGTCTACTATTTTTAGCATTGCTTCTGTACGACGTATCCACCATTTATATCCCTCATTTTTATTTTCAACCCAGTCATATAATGGATTTCCCCATAATTGACCTGTTTTTTCAAAATAATCCGGAGGACAACCAGCAACACCTATTGGATTACCCTTTTCATCTAGCTTAAATAACTCTTTATTGCACCATACATCTGCACTATCCATTGCAACAAATATAGGAATATCCCCAATAATCTCTATGCCTTTTTTATTAGCATAAGTTTTTATGTCTTTCCATTGCTGAAAAAATTCAAACTGCAAAAATTTATGAAGTTCGATATCTTCCTTAAGCTTTTCTTTCCATTCTTTAAGAGCCTTCGGTGTTCTATCTACAAGTTCTTTTGGCCAAGTGTTCCATACTGCACCATAAAAATAGTCGTTAATTTGTGCCTTTGTAAGATTTTTCTCGTTTTCTTTTTTATATAAATGCCATTCTTGAGTTTCAAAAGTATTATCTCTTTCATTTATAAAGTAATATTTTAAAGCCATAAACAAAGCATAGTCTTCAAGCCATAAACTATCTTTTACAAATTTTTCATAAGCTTTTTTCGTTTCCCCTTTTAATTTATTGTAAAAATTTATTTTAGCTTTTTTAAATATTTCGTTTTTGTATTTTATAACTTTACCATACTCTACCTTATTTTTACTAAAATCAGGACAATCTTTTAAGTCAAGTTCACTTAGATAACCCTTGTCAATTAGTATGTCAAGGGATATTATATACTGATTTCCTGCAAAAGTAGAAAAACATTGATATGGTGAATCACCAAAACTTGTAGGACCAAGTGGTAAAATCTGCCACAGCTTTTGGTCTGCATTATATAAAAAATCTAAAAACTCCGTCGTACCCTTACCTAAATCTCCTATACCATATTTTGAAGGGAAAGAAGTAATATGTGCTAGTACCCCACCTTTTCTTTTAAGCTCCATTTTATATCCTCCTAGTTTTGATTAAGTATAAATTTTTCTATAACGTGACAGATACCATCATCATCATTAGATTTTGTAACATAATCTGCAATTTTTTTTAATTCTTCTTGACCGTTTCCCATAGCAACTCCAAGACCAGCGAACTCAATCATCGTTAAGTCATTATATCCATCACCTACAGCAATTACTTCTTCTTTTTTTATGCCTAGCATTTCAATAAGTTTTTTTATACCGTTACCCTTATGAATTTCATTAGGACAAAATTCTAAAAGATAGAGTTCACTTCTAAATATAGATAAGTTTGAAAATCGTTCTATCGTTTCTTTTTCAAGACCTTTTATTTTTTCAGGTTCATCTAAAAAAAGTACTTTAGGTATATTAAAAGTTAATTCTTCCTTAAAGTTTTCAGTTTTATGAATATTTAAATTATTTCTATCAGCAATAAATTTAATGTACTTTGACGTTTCATTAGGTGTGTATATAACATCTTTATTAAATGTAATTAAATCAACATCTTTTTCTATTGAGTAGTCATATATGGCTTCAACAATTTCTTTGTCTAAAGTAGTTTCAAATACCACTTTATTGTTTTTATAATCAATACATGTTGCGCCGTTTAATGCTAAAATATAACCACCAATTTTTTCAAGTTCTATTTCTTTTGCGATTTCATATATTCCATAAGGTGTTCTTCCAGATGCAATAATAACTTTCACACCTTTTTCACTTGCTTTTTTTATGTATTCCTTCGTTTTATCGGTTACCTCATTTCTACTATTAACTAATGTACCATCAATATCTAAAACTAATAATTTATACATTTATTCACCTTTTTAAACTTCTAAAATAAATTTTTTTATTACCTGTACTATACCATCTTCATCATTTGTTCCAGTAACATAGTTTGCAATTTTTTTAAGTTCGTCTTTTGCATTACCCATAGCTACTCCAAGACCTGCAAACTCAATCATCGTTAAATCATTATACCCGTCACCTATAGCAATTACATCTTTTACATCAATCTTTAGAATATCTAAAACTTTTGCTATACCAGTTGCTTTATGTATATTATTTGGGCAAATCTCTAAGAAAAATGGTTCACTTCTAAAGACTGTTAGATTGCTGAACTTTTCCTTTGTTTCTTTTTCTATTTTTTCTAAAATTTCACCTTCCTCAAGATATAATACTTTTGGAAAATCAAAATTTACTTCTTCTAAAAAATTTTCTGTTTTATGTAATTTTAAGTTGTTTAATCTAGCTTCAAGTTCAATATAATTTGTGCTTTCATTTGGAGTGTATAAAGTATCTTTATTATATGTAACCATTGGCACATTCTTTTCTTTTGCAAAATTATATATTTCTACTATTTCTTCTTTATTTATTTTTTCTTCATAAAGCGTAGTCATATCTTCACAATTTATACAACAACCACCATTAAAAGCTAAAATATATCCACCCATTTTTTCAAGTTCGATTTCTTTAGCTATTGGCAAAACTCCATAGGGTGTTCTACCAGATGCAATCATAAACTTTACACCTTTTTCATTTGCTATTTTGATATATTTTTTTGTTTCTTCCGTTATTTTTCTTTCACTATTGATAAGTGTACCATCTATATCTAAAACTACTAATTTATACATTTTCTCACCTTTACATCTATTTTTCAAAAGGGCTATAAAAAAATTCAACTTAAATTTTTTATAGCCCTATGTTTTTATATTATAAATTTATTTTCTTTAGAAGGTTTACTTAAAAGTTCTTCTTTCTTTTCTTCATAACCCGGTCTGTCTAACATAGCGTAGGTTGCATTTTTACCTTCTTCAACCCCAGGTTGGTTAAAAGCATCAATATTAAGTAATTCACCACAAAAAGCCGTTGCTACTTCGAACATATATAATAGCTGACCTAATGTATTTTCATTAACTTTAGGTAAAGTTATCGTCATATTCATTTTACCTGCCTTCATTAAAGCATACTCTGTTGCATCTTGCTCAACCTTAATTAATTTGTTTTGAGTATTTCCACCCAAGAAACCTAATGAAGGTATGTTTTGGTATGTTTTAGGTATTTCTAATTCACCTTTATACTCATCAACACCAAGTAAAACTATCATTTTATCAAAAGGACCTTCAGCATAAAGTTGCACTTGTGAATGTTGATCTGTAGCACCTAAAGCTTTAACAGGCGTTTGACCAGCAAAAACTTCATTTCCATTTTTGTCTACTCTTTTACCTAAACTTTCAGCCCAAAGTTGCGCAAACCAATCAGATATATATTTTAAACTATCAGCATAAGGCATAACAACTGTAATGTTTTTACCTTTTTTCATAGCTAAAAAACTAAGTATAGCAAACATATATGCAGGATTTTTATAATAGTCTTCATCTTTGCAAAGTATATCCATAACCTTTGCACCTTCAAGCATTTCTTTTATGTCAATACCACAAAAAGCCGCTGGTAATAAACCAACTGGTGATAATTCAGAAAATCTTCCACCTACACCACCAGGTACATAGAAAGTTTTATAACCCTCTTCTTTGGCTATTTTAATAAGGTTTCCGTTTTCTTTGTCAGTAGTACAAACTATATTTTTAGTGAAGTTGCCTTCCCCAAGTTTTTTTAATAACATTTCTCTAATTATCATATATTGTGACATTGTTTCAGAAGTTGATCCAGATTTTGAAATAACATTAAACAAACATTTTTCTACATCAATGATTTCAAACAATCCAAGTAACTTTTCAGGGTCTACGTTATCAAGTATATAAAGTTTTGGAAACCCTTTTCTTTTTTCTTTTGGCAACTCATTATAAAAAGGGTGATTAATCGCTTGTTGTACGCTTAAAGGTCCAAGTGCAGAACCACCAATCCCAAGAACAACAAAAGCGTCAAAATCATTTTTCACTTCATTTACATATTCAATTATATCTGTTACTATTTCATCTTGCGTATATGGAAGATCCATCCACTCAAGCTTATTTGCTTTACGCATATCTAAAATATTGTTATGACCTTTTAAAGCAACATTTTTTATATTAGTTATGTCTTCTTCTCTTAAACCGTGTTCTCCTACAAATTTTGTTAACATATTGTTATAATCTACTTTTATTTTCATTCCTACCTCCAAAATTCTCTCTTTCATCTATACTATTATACAATTTTTATCGTCGTTTTTCAATAGTTTTACCAAAAAAATAGTTTATTTTCCTTTTATTTGTTCTTCTTTTATGTCAAATATTACATATTTTAGGAAGTGTTTTTATGCAGTTTTCTTTTTCTTACAATCCAAAAGTTTTAATATGCTTTTATCTTTTATTAATTATTCCCCTTTACCTAAAGTTTAAACTTGTTCAAACTTTGAACAAAACAAAGAGTTCAACTCTACATTATGTTCAAAGTTTGAACGTAATAGTTGAACTCAAAAAAACTATTTGCCTTTAGCTACCTTTAAACAAGCAGCTTCCTCATGGTTAAGTGCAGTTTCTGTTATACCACCTACAACTTCTCTACTGTAACACTGAGTACCCTCAGGGTGATAAATTGTATTAATTAAAAACCCATCATTGTTCATATCTAAAACAACTAAAACCCAACTTAAGTTGCCACCTATGTCATCAAAGGGATTATATTTATGAACATGTGCTTTAGAAAAAGATTTTTTTATAGCAATATCGTGAAGCTTAAGAAGTTCAATCAAAGAATCATAGTTGTTCTTTATGTTTTCCACATCTACAAAATAATTATTTATTAAATTAATTATATCTTGCCCTTCTGAATCATGAGTTAATATAGAAATTTTCTTCTCAAGCTTATTAACTTTTACAAAAAGAACAAAAACTATTCCAAAAAGCAAAAAAACAATTAATATTAGAGCATACAAGATTATACTATTACTATTTAAATTTCCCATAAATCACCTACTTATTTTTAAGCAAACTAATTAGTCCATCAAGTTCATTATGATTTGTATAGGATATTTCTAATTTACCCTTTTTATTTTTATCATTAATTTTTACTTTAAGTCCTAAAAACTGTTGCAAATCTTTTTCAACCTCTTGAAAAAAAACTTTATATTCTGTAACTTCAACAACCTTTTTTTCTTTAAACAAATTTTCAATGTAACTCTCAAGTACAGATAAAGAAAAATCTTTTTCAATAGACTCCTCAGCCACATCACTTTGTAGTTTCTCGTCTTCAATCTTAAGTAAAAGTCTTGCATGACTTGCTTTAAGCTTACCTGACAAAATTAAATCTTGTACCCTGCTTGTCAACTTTAATAAAGATAAAGAGTTAGATATAGAACCTTTACTACGACCCACACGTTTAGATATATCGTCAAAGTTTAAGAAAAACTCATCATGTAACCTTTGTAATCCAAAAGCCTCATCTAAAGGATTTAAATCTTGTCTCTGTAAATTTTCAATTAAAGCAATTTCAAGTATGTCCTTATCAGAAAGTTCCTTAATTATAACAGGAATTTCTTTTAAGCCTATGCTCTTACTAGCACGGTATCTTCTTTCACCAGCTACTATAACAAATCCTTCACCCTTTTTAACAACTAAAATAGGTTGGAGAATACCAAATTCCTTAATAGACTCACCAAGCTCAATTATTTTTTCTTCATCAAAATATCTTCTAGGTTGCCCCTTATTAGGAGTAACAAGCTTTATATCCACAAAAGTGATTTTTTCGCCTGTAGAATTTTCAATACTATCATATGTAGAATCTTGAAAATTTTCTTCACGTATAAAAGCTTCAATACCTCTTCCTAAACCTTTTTTCTTAATAGTCATATCAAAACACCTTCCTTACTTGTTCTTTTCAATAACTTCCATAGCCAAATTCATATAACTTTCAGCACCTTTAGATTTAGGATCATATAAATCAACGGGCAAACCGTGACTTGGTGCTTCAGATAATCGAATATTTCTAGGAATATATGTGTTAAAAATGTGTCCTTTAAAAAAGACCTTAACCTCATTAACTACATCAACAGAAAGGTTAGTTCTACCATCATACATAGTAAACAAAAGACCTTCTACAGTTAAATTATTATTAAGTCTTTTTTTAACTAAGTCATAGGTTTTCATAAGTTGAGATAAACCTTCTAAGGCATAAAACTCACATTGCACCGGTATTAAAACAGAATCAGCACAACAAAAAGCATTAAGTGTCAAAATATTCAAAGAAGGAGGACAATCAATAATAACAAAATCATATAAAAACTTAAGATTATCAACTATCTTTTTTAACAAAAATTCACGTTCTTCAAGTGATATAAGTTCCACTTCAGCACCAGCTAAATCAATATTTGAAGGTAAAACGCTTAAATTATTTATATCACTATGCTTAATAATAGCTTGTTCTACATAACAGTTAGACAAAAAGACATCATATATTGTATATTCTAAAACATATTTATTTATGCCCAACCCACTAGATAAGTTACCTTGCGGATCACAATCAATAGCTAAAACAGATTTACCATTACTTGCTAAAGCAGATGACAAATTAACAGCAGTAGTAGTTTTCCCAACTCCACCTTTTTGATTAGCTACTACAATTACTTTTCCCACAGAAAATACCTCCAAAGATGCAAAATATACGTAAATTATAACACAAAAAACAAATCATTTCAATGTAAGTTGATAAATAATGCTAAAATATCAAAAAAATTGTAACATCGCAAAAGCAATATTACAATTTTAAAATACATTATTTTAATAACTATCTGCACCTGTAAATGAGCCTACAAAACCTTCAATAATAATACCTTTCTTGTCTTCATTTTCTAAAAACACTTCATTATCTATAACAACTTCGCAGCCACCACAACTATTTACTTCTGCATAAACTTCATTAAAAGACATATTACCATTTTTATCGAATTTACAATTATCTAAAACAATATCTCCTCTATCGGAGTTTACATTAACTTCACTAAAATTACAATTATAAGCTTGAAAATTTAAATAATCGCTTCCTTCAGCCTCTAAACTTGTTACAAAGGAATTATTAAAAATAAAATCATTAGTTGTACAGTTTGATACAATAGAATCAAAAGTACACGTATCGCCGTCAAAGCTAAACCCACTACCAACAGCATTTATATTACTACATACTGAATTTTCACCCACAAACTTAAAATCAGAAAAATTTATATTAACATCGTCAACTTCACTACTACTTAAATATAATCTAAATGTAAGAGGATTATAAACACCTGAAAACAAAACATTCATATTATCTATTTCTTTTATTTCAGAATTATAAAGATTAACAGCCATTGTAAATATTGAAGTTATAGAAAGTGAATCTACACTTGAATTATATATATTTATATCTACATCAGAATTAATATCATCTAATTCAAGATTATTAAAATTACTTGTACTATAAATATTATAATCATTTTTGTTATCTAAAATCACATTATCAATATCTTCATCTAAGTAAAAATTGATTTTCAAATCATTAAAATCAAATCCAAGATAAACATTTTCATTTTGTAAACTTTTAATTGTAAAAACATCATTATTATAAAATTCATTTATATTATCAAATTTATACTCGCTTCCATTATAAACAAATTCAACATAAGACTCACCACTTTCACTAGGATAAAAATTCAAACCAATATTATTACTAGTTTCAATATCAACTTCTAAAGTATCGCTTTTTATATCCAAATTGTGCTGAACTATCTTTTCATCTATGTTATTTCTTTTAAAACCAGAAAATGTAAACATCATTCCAATTGTACCAAAAATACATAAAGTAATACCAAACCCAACAAAAAACTTCATATCATTACCCCCAAACTAATTCTTAAAAAAACTAAAAAATTTAGTACAAAACTTATAAGAACCCTTAAACAAAAATATAATTATAGGAAAACATATGAAAGATAGTCCAGTAATCAATATGCATAAGAAAAATTCAAAAAACACAAAAGAATCAAAAAAAGAAAATAAAATATAAATTATAGGTAAACATAATAGTATTACATCTGCAATTAAAAAACCAACTAAAATTCCAAACCAACCTAATACAAAAGGGAAAAAGCAAAATAAAATAGCAATTAAAATAGTATATTTACAAATATTTAAAAAAACATTATTTTTTTTACGAGGCTTTTCTTCATTATAAACTTTTGTTTCTTTATAATCATAAAAATCATCATCATAAGTTTCACCTTTTGACTCTAAAAATTTATCTACAAAAGTTTTAACAAGAATTTTAGGCTCACCAATTATATTTGTAGCTGTCTCTTCTGAACCAAAAGAAGGTATGGTATTATCGTATAAATCTATTATTGAATTATAAATATCAACTCTTTCTTGGTCAGTTAACTTATAAGTTTTAAGATACAATTCGCACAGTTCTAAAAAATTACTTCTATCCATTACTTTCTACCCCCTCTTTTAATAAGAAAAATAACAAAACAAATTACAGCAATAATAGGTAAATACTCACCAACAAAATTAACAATAGGTCCAAGAATAATAAAAAGAATAATACAACAAATAACAATAGGATTTTTTAGAAAATCAAAAATATCAGTCAAAGTATCTTCAACAAAATCGCCTCTTAAAATCATATTTTTATGTTTATGTAAATCAAAAAATGAATACATAAATATAACTATAGGAAAAATAGGATTCCCTAAAAACAAGGCACTACCAAAGAAAACAATACAAAAAAACAAACCTCTATTCATCATCTCAAGGTACATATGACCCGCACCGGGTATTAGAGAAAAACAAAAAAGTAAAAAGCTACTATATGACTTTTTGATATTTCTATCCTCGTACTTATTAGAATCATCTTTCATAAAAGAACCTTCCTTATCTATGTTTTTATTTAATTCTCGACGCAAACGTTCTTTTTCTCGTTCTACTTCACGACGTATACGCTCTTTTTCTCGTTCTACTTCACGACGCATCAATTCTTTTTCCCGATATATATCACGTTTAAGATTTTCTTTTTCTCTTTTTAACTCATTTTTATAATCAATTTTTACATTACTGTTAGCCTTATTTTTACTTATATTTTTGACGCGCTTTTCTATTTCTTCCTCAATATTGAAAGAGATTTCACTATGGACAGCTTTAATATCTTCAAAATCTAAAGTACCTCCAAAATCTTTTTCAATATCCTTTAAATTTTTCTCCAAGGAAAAATCTTCTTTTTCACCAATGTCAAAAACTAACTTAATTTCAGAATTATCTATAGCCTCGTTATTAATATTTTTGCCTTCCTTACAATCCTTACAAGATATTTCACCTTCATCGAACTCAATACAAAACTCACAAATATCTTTACCACATATACTACATTTACGTATTGCTTCTTTATTTATATGTCTATAACAATAATTCATAAAATCACCTCTTTACAAATTTAAAAAATTTTTATTTAGATATATTTATAAGAAAATACGTTTATATAAACAAAAAGTTTATTTCTATTTACAAAAAATTAAAAAACATTTATAATCTACTTAAAAGGCAACAACAAAAAAGGAGGATACTACTATGAACTATCAACTAAGTAACTCATCATCAGCACCGATAGCAACAATAACATTAAATAACAAAGAAGAAATAAAACTAGAAAGAGGCTCAATGATATATCATGAAAGTGGAATATCTATAGAAGGTAAAACGAACGGAGGCCTGCTTGGAGCTTTGACAAAATCTATAGTGTCAAATGAAAGTATGTTTATAAGCCATGCAGTATCAAATAGAGATGGTGCAAAACTTGGTATAGCTCCTGCTTCTTTAGGAGCAATAGCAGCACTTCATTGTGGCGAAAAACAATATGTAATAAATGACGGTTCATATTTAGCTTGTGATAAAACAGTTGAACTACAAATTAAAAAACAAAAAAAATTAAGCACTACCTTTTTAGGTGGTACAGGAGGTTTTTTTAACATTCATACAAGTGGTGAAGGTGACGTTTTAGTAAATGCCTTTGGAGATATTATTGCAGTAGATTTAAACCAAAGTACACCTTTTATTGTAGATAACGGACACGTAGTTGCATGGGAAACAACACTTGATACAAGTATAAGAGTTGCTTCAGGAGCTTTTGGTTTTATGACAGGTGAAGGACTTGTAGTTGAGTTTTTAGGTAAAGGTAGACTTTATATCCAAACTCGTCATATTCAAAATTTTGCTTATCAAATAAGCCAATTTATAACACCAGCAAATTAAATTTTACCAACTTTTTACTTGCATAAAAATTTTATATTGCCACAAAATAATACTATAATAACTATATAAAAAGGAGATTTGATATTATGGATTATTGGTCTAATTTTATGGCAACAGGAAATTTACATTCATATTTAAAGTATAAAGAAATACGTGATAAACAAAAAAAAGTTGTAAGCACAAAAGAATTAAAATAATAAATTTTTTATAGGTTAAAATAGAAGTTATTTACTTAAACTTCATTTTAACCTTTTTTAATGGTAATAATTAATATATGGTAACGTTGCAAAAATTCAAGAAATGGCACATTGCAAAAGAAAAAATCCTAACAAATGCAAATCGTTTTGTAATTATGCCCTTTCCTTATAAAAAATAAAATTTAAAACTTCATAGAATATTAAATAAACTTATGATATAATAAATTAAAAAAGGACTACCTATGTTAAAAAAAATAAAACCGTATATTTGTATTCTAACATTATTATATATAACTTCCTGTAATTTAAATACAGAAAACACTACAACAACTGAACCATCTCAAGAAATAACTACTGATGTAATAACAGAAAAAATACAACCTGTTGAAATTGAAAAAATAGAAAATACACTAATAGAACCAGAAAAAAAATTTGAAGATATAATAGCAGAAAAATTAAATTCTATGACCTTAGAAGAAAAAGTAGGTCAAATGTTTATAGTTGACCTTGAGAGTTTCAGTGCAACAAGTCCTGTTACAACAATAAATGAACTTGATATTGATAAAATAAAAGAATATAATATAGGTGGCTTTATATTTTTTGCACCAAACATTGTAACACCTGAACAGATAACTAGTTTAAACAATAATTTAAATGAAATTTTTAATGATACTAACCTTTTTTTATCTGTAGATGAAGAAGGAGGTCAAGTTGCAAGAATAAGTAATAATATAAACTTTCCTGAAAGCAAATTTGCAAATATGAATACGGTTAAAACTTATGACGAAGCATATGAAATAGGTAATACAATAGGTAGCTATTTAAAAAAATATGGCTTTAACTTAAACTATGCCCCACTTTGTGATGTACTAGTAAATAGTGAAAATACAGTAGTACAAAATAGAAGTTTTAGTAGTGATCCAATAGAAGTAACTTTAATGAGTGAACAAATTTTAAGTGGTTTACATAATAATTACATACAAGGTGTTGCAAAACATTTTCCGGGACATGGTAGTACAACAGAAGATACCCATGATGATTTCGCCATAAGTTATTCAACTTTAGAAGAAATGAAAACTTCTGAACTACTCCCCTTTGAAAATTTGATAAATAAAAAAATTGATATGATAATGATAAGCCACGTAATATATCCAAATTTATCAAAAAACCAACTACCTGCAACTTTAAACTATGATATAATAACAACCCTTTTAAAAAATGATATGGGTTATGAAGGTATAGTAATTACAGATGCAATGAATATGGGTGCAATATCAAATAACTATGATATAAGCGACTCAACAGTTATGTCTGTTCAAGCAGGTGCTGACATAATATTATTACCAACAAATTTTTTAAAATCCTATAATGCATTACTTAACAGTGTAAAAACAGGAATAATTTCAGAAGAACAAATAAATGCAAGTGTAAAAAAAATTTTAACATTAAAATATAAAATAAAAGGAGAATAATTATGTACATAGCAAATAATAATCGCTACAATAATATGACTTATAAAAGAGTGGGAAACTCAGGTCTTTTACTTCCTATTATATCTTTAGGCCTTTGGCATAATTTTGGTGATGTAGATAATATGACAAACCAAAAAGAAATTTTATTTAGTGCATTTGATAGTGGTATAACACACTTTGACTTAGCAAACAACTATGGACCTCCCTACGGTACTGCAGAAAAAAACTTTGGAATAATATTTAATAAAGACTTAAAACCATATCGTGATGAAATAATAATTTCCACAAAAGCAGGTTATGATATGTGGGAAGGTCCTTATGGAAATTTTGGTTCAAAAAAATATTTAACAGCTAGCCTTGACCAAAGTTTAAAAAGACTACAAGTTGACTATGTAGATATATTTTATCATCATAGACCAGACCCGAATACACCACTTTTAGAAATAGCAACAACATTAGATCTTTTTGTAAAACAAGGGAAAGCGTTATATATCGGTGTTTCAAACTATACACCTGAACAAACAAAAGAAATCTCTAAAATATTTAAAGAACTTAAGACACCATTTATAATACATCAACCAAAATATAATATGTTCCATAGAACTTGTGAAGACGGCTTATTTGAAACACTGAAAGAAGAAGGCTTAGGCTCTATAGTCTTTAGTCCTCTAGCTCAAGGTTTACTTACAAATAGATATATAAATGGTATTCCAGCTGATTCAAGAGCAGGTAGAGAAAGTAGCAGACATTTAAATGATAAAAATGTAAATGAAACAATAGAAAAAGTAAAACAATTAAATGTTATTGCTGAAAATAGAGGTCAAAGTCTTGCACAAATGGCATTATCATGGTGTCTAAAAGATGATAATGTTACAAGTGTATTAATTGGTGCATCAAAAGTAAGCCAACTACAAGATAATTTAAAATCAAAGGATAATACAACTTTTTCAAGTGATGAATTACAAAAAATTAATGATATTTTAAAATAGTAAAAAGTATTAAATGAAATCTAAAATATATGAAAATACAAGTTTTCTACAAAAAAATGGTGTATTTTCAAGCGTTGTCTAAATATAAAATAAAAAAGGTGCTAATGAAAACTTTAGCACCTTTTAAAATTAAATTATAATATATTTTTTAAAACTTTTAAAATCTCATTGGAAAAATCAAAATTTGCTTCACTTTTATTTTCAACAAGTATACCTTTATCCTTTATAGCACCTATAACATAAAGATTTTTATATACACCATGTTGCTCGCCTACTGCACCATTTGAAGCATTCCATCTTACATCAGAAACTAAACCTATAATTTTTTTACTACTATCATTTTGACATAAAGCATTAAAATAGCCTATTTCACAAGCAACACCAGAATCAATTTCAAGACCACCATCTAAGTTCGCAATAAGTATATCGCTTTCAGAAAGTTTATCCGTATCTGCTTTAAAAATATCAAGAGACGTAACAGCCTTACTGCTATCTGACTTATCGTTTATTTCATCATTTCTTGAGGTAAATAAATACTAACATCAAAATTATCTCTTATTTTTTTAACAATTTTAGTATTCCAATCTCTTGAAGCCTCATCAAATAAAGGTGATGCAAAATAAATTTTCTTCATATAAAATCTCCTTAAATATAAAATTAAATAGTAAAATTAAATAACTAGTCAACGATTTCAATTTCTAATTCTTCATCAGGAATCCATATTTCAATATCAGAAGATATATCTTCAAAAACTTGATTTTGTTTCCATTTTATAATATCATATCGTTCTTGATTATAAATTTTTTCGAATGTTCCATAACCATCATATGAAATATCATTTACAAGAACTTCCATTTGTATTTCATAGTTTTCAACACTAGGGCTTTGTACATTTGCAAAGTATGTAATTGTATCGATTTTTACGTCATCACCTACAACATCAATATATGAAAAGCTATCTTCAAGACAATATTCATTTAACTTTTCTATGACTATACTTTTATATGTTTGATTTAATAACTCATATCCAGTATATCGTAAGTTTACAACACTAAAATCTTGACTTAAAAGAAAATCTATAGCTTCTTGTTCACTTTGAAGTAATATAGAATCGAGTTCACTTAATTTAACTTCACATAAAGTATCAACTTCGTAATATGTACTATTCCAACTATCAGCCTTTTGACTTAGCTTAAAATTTAAATCAGCAGATAAAATTGTAAATAAACCTATAGTAATAAGAACAACAACCATAAATAAAACAATAATAGAAGAGGCACCTTTTCTTTTTTTCAAATTACTCAACCTCCCCATTGCCTATATATTTAGTACCACTTAAAGTAGTTAAAAGCTCATTACTAAGCTCACCTAAATTATTTATAGGCATTTCAGTATTAACAAGTGAAACACTTGACTCAATATTATATAAAACACCTTTATTTACTGACTTTGTATTTTCGTCATTCTCAAAGGAAAAACTACTATATACTTCTTCATTATATACAACTTCTTCGGATAACTCAAAAGTCGCAACAAAATGTGCATTTTCAGGTATTTCTATTGATGCATCAAGAACGTTCCAATCTTTATCATAAAAAATAGATACCTTACTTAAAACATCATCTTCTGTTGCACTTTCAGAAATCTTATATTCATACATTTCATCATTATTAAAAAAATCAGTAACTCTTTCTGCATTTTTACTAACATTAATAGACTGAGCTAAAATAGAGTTAGCCATATCTATATCAGAAGCTCTTTGATTTAAAGAACTTGATGTGTAAAAAACTTGCAGTATTACACCACTAGCTATAGATAAAAAAGCAAGGGATATAACAGCTTCAAAAAGAGTAAAACCTTTTCGTTTATTAAACATATGCTCCTCCACCTATTTAGTTTAAACTTCTTATTACAGTAACATTTTTAATGGACTTTTTACTTTCACCTTCTGTATAGTCTATAATACTTGTTACTTTATTATCATTTAAAGTTACCGTAAACCCATCAACTTTAGCTATCTCAACACCTAAACCAGAAATAAGCTCTTGGTCTTTTGTAATAGATTGTGTATATAAAACACCATCTTCAAAAAAAATCCAAGTATAAAGCTCTTCATCAAAATATTCATTAGGGTCATCTCTAAAAACTAAAGCATTTTCATTTGTATTAGGATTAACTTCTATAAAAATTGAATTTTCTGCATCATATTTTTTTAATTGCACATCAATATATGATGAAGCTACACGTGCGTTAACTTTAACATCTTTTTCACTCATAATTTCTTTTTGTGTTAAAGAACCCGCATATATCAAAGTAAATACAGCACCACCAAACATAATAAGTAAAACCATAGTAAAAATGGTTTCCATATTTGAGCTACCTTTTCTTTTATTTTTTATCAAAAAAATCACTCTCCTACTATGTTTAATACACAAAAACGTCATCGCCGTCATCTTCGCTACTAGTTTTTTTAGCAATAACAGTAACAACAGGCATAATACCACCATCAAAATATTCATAATAATAGTGATAACGTTCATCATTAAACCATAATCCATATTCTTCCAGATGATATATATCAGCAGGATAAGCACCTTCTAAAGAATAGCATTGCATTAAAGCACTATTTATACTATCTTCAATAATGCTAGTATCTTCTTCATTACTTTTATTAAGAAAAACAGAAATAGCACTAACAAAAGCAATAATAATAATCAAAATAAAAATATAGTTAATAATCTTATTTAAGTCTAAAGTTATTTTACCCATAAAATACTCCTTAAATAAATTCCATAATATTTATCATAGGAATCATAATGGCTAATAAAATAGCACCAACAATTAACGATAATATAGTAATAAGAATAGGTTCAATAAGTTTAACAGCTCTATCTATAGATGTATCAACCTCATCTTCAAAAAGCTTTGCACTTTTATCAAGAACAACATCTAAGTTTCCTGTAGTGTTACCAACTATAAGCATCTTAATAAAAAGTTTAGGAAAAACTCCTATTTCTTCTAAAGCTACAGCAAGATTTTCGCCATTTTTAACTTTTTCTTGAGCAGTAACAAATCTTTCTTTTAAGTATGTATTATCAACTAAAAGACTACTTTGTTCTAAAGCAGAAACAATTTGTATACCACTTCTTAATAAAATACCTAAACTTCTTGAAAAACGAGTAGTTATAATAGAAGTAGTAACATATTTCACACCGGGTAAATTAACTTTTAGTTTATCAAAAACTAATCTACCTTTTTCAGTTTTAAAGTAAAAGTTTAAAACAACAATTATTATTATTATAACAGCAATAATACCTAAACCAAATGTATTAAAAAACTGTGTAATACCTAAAATAGAAGAAGTTAAAGTTGACTGAGTTGCTCCCATAGATGTGAGCATAGAATCAAACATAGGTAAAATTGATTTTATCAAAAATATAATAATAGCTAACATCATAATAGATAAAACAATAGGATATGTAATAGCAGACTTAATTTTTTTACGTAACTTACTTTCCTTTTCAAAAAAAGTTGAAAGTTCAGCAAAAACAACGTCAAGGTTACCACTAACCTCACCTATCATAACCATCTCAATAAGATATTTACCGAAGATATGATCATACATAGCGACAGTTTCCCCAAAAGTATAGCCTTTATCCATAAAATCTGCAATTTCATTTAAAGCTATAATTAAATCTTTATTATCACTTTGTTCAGCAATCATTTTAACCCCTTCAATTAAAGTAATGAATGAGAAAAACACAACTGACATTTGATTACAAAAAATCGAAAGTACATTGGTATTAACAAGTTTATATTTTTTACTACTATAGTTTGTTTTAGACTCAAATATCTCAAAACGATTGATATTTAAAGAATTAACATATTTTTCCATTTCACTTAGGGAGTTAAAGCTTTTAGCTCCTCCCACTTTGTTTCCTTCATCTGTGAAACCTTTATATAAAAAAGTTGACAATGCTTTTTATCTCCTATTCATAAATTGTTTTAATAGTTGCTCATCAGGTGCTTTATACATAGCCTCTTCTTCAGAAATAATACCTTCTTTTAAAAGCTTAGCTAAACTATCTTCCATAAGGTGCATATCAGAAGATTGACCTGTTTGTAAAATACTATTAATTTGATATTCTTTACCTTCGCGTATAAGATTTTTTATAGCAGGGTTAACATACATAACTTCTGTTGCAAGACATAAACCACTTCCATCTGCACGTTTAACAAGTTCTTGAGATACAACACCTTCTAAAACAGTAGCAAGCTGGTTTTTAACTTGATTTTGTTGTTTATCAGGAAAACTATCAATAATTCTATCAATAGTCTTTGCCGCACCTATAGTATGTAAAGTTGATAAAACCAAATGACCCGTTTCAGCAGCAGTAATAGCAATAGAAATAGTTTCAGGGTCACGCATTTCACCAACCATAATAACATCGGGATCTTCTCTTAAAGATGAACGGAGTGCATCGGAAAAACTTAAAGCATCGGAACCTATTTCTCTTTGTGTAATATAAGCCTCTTTATGCTTATGTAAATATTCTATAGGGTCTTCTATAGTAATAATATGACATTGATTATTTTCATTTAATATATCAACTAAACTAGCAAGTGTAGTAGACTTACCAGAGCCAGTACCACCTGTTATAAGAAATAAACCCTTATTTTTAGTAGTAATTTTTTTTAAACTTTCAGGTAACCCTAAGTTTTCAAACTTTGGTATGTCGAAGGGTAACACCCTAAGGGCAATAGCATATGAACCTCTTTGAGAATAAATATTACATCTATATCTACCGATACTTGGTCTTGATAAAGAGAAGTCTAAAACTCTATTTTTCACAAGAATTTGATATTTATCTCCAGGTACAATATGCTCAACAAGTTGATTAAGCATATCATAAGCAACAATCTCATCTGTATCCATCTTTGTTAATTTTCCATTTATTCTAAATAATGGTTGAGTACCAGCACATAAATGAATATCTGTAGCTTTTTTTTCATTGGCAATTTTTAATATTTTTAACAAATATTCTTCAGTCATTTCCTTTTCTCCTATTTTTAATTATTTTATAATAGTTACACTATTGCACAACTATTTTATTATAATACATTATATCATAACACAAAAATTATATCTACATTATATATATAAATTTAATCATATTTAAATTGTTTTTTAATTATTAATTATAATTAAAATAGACACATAAATTTTTGATATTTGCAATAGGAAAACAAAAAATTTTTATTAAATAATTTTTATTAACAAGTTATCAACAATTAATTTTATGAATGAGCATCATAAAAACTTGCAAAAATTTTAAAAAAATACGGTTTTTTCATAAAAATTGAAGATTTCAACTTAACTTTAACAAGTTATCAACAAAGTTATCAACATTTCCACAAAACAACTAATAATTATTAATAACTTATCAACATATATATTTGGCTTTTTATAAGTATTTTTAAAATTATTAACATATTATTTGTTGATATAAAAAAACTTGACAATTCAAAAAAATCTGCTACCACCCAATTTTAATTAAAAATTTGAAAAACAAATGTAACATTCTTGCAAAATTTTTGTAATGTATTACATTTTAACAAACAAAACATTTTTTCTTAAAAAAATCGAACATCTAATAAAAAAACTTATACACACTTTCAACAACTAAATGTTAATAACTTTACATTTTCAAAGTAAAAATAACACCTTTTTATCTTATTTCTACAAGTTATCAACATATTTATCAACATTTCAACATATACTATCATAAAGTTATGAACTTTTTAAGTGGCTTATTAAGGTAATTTATTTTAATAAAATATGTTTGTTGTTGAAAACTTTTGTTTGATTTTTATTGTAATAATTTTAAAAATAAATACCTAAATATTATTAAAATTATTTATATAAAACAAAATAAAAAAATTCTATAAAAATAACCAATATTAAGGTATAAATCTATTGTATTATATATTTTTTTATGCTATATTAAAAGGTATGTTAAATAAATGGAGATTATAAATATGTCAATAGATAATAATGATTTTATAGAAGAAATAAATAAAAATAGTATAGAAGAAGATAATGAAATATTAAACACAAAAATAAGTTGGAAAAGTGAAATAATTAGCTGGATAAAAACTATCATTTTTTGTGTAATTATGGCTTATCTTATAAATAATCTAGTCATAGTAAATGCAGAAGTACCTACAAGTTCTATGGAAAACACAATAATGACAGAAGATAGGTTAATAGCAAATAGATTAGCATACACTTTTTCAGATCCTGAACGTTTTGATATTATTGTATTTAAGTGGCCTGATGATGAAACACAAAACTATGTAAAACGTATAATAGGTTTACCCGGTGATACTATAGAAATAAAAGGTGGTTTACTATATATAAATGGTGTTCTTACAGAAGAACCATATCTAAAAGAAACGCCTTTCGATCAAGATTACGGACCATATAATGTTCCAGAGGGACATTATTTCACTTTAGGTGACAACAGAAACTGGTCAAAAGACAGCAGACTATGGGAAAATACTTATGTACCTCGTGAAAATATTGTTGCAAAACCTTTATTTAGATATTTACCAAACTTCAAAATCTTAATTAATGATTAATTCTTTTAAGGAAATAATATGGAAATAAAAAAAAGCTATGTTAATAACTATGAAAAAAATTTTAAAAAAAGAAAAGACGAAAAAAAAACACTTAAGAGCGAAATTTTAAGTTGGTTAGCTACAATACTTCTTTGTATTATATTAGCATTTATTATAAATAACTTTTTCATTATTAATGCTATAGTACCATCAAATTCTATGGAAAATACAATTATGACAAAAGATAGATTTATAGGTAATAGATTAGCTTATAAGTTTTCAGAACCTGAAAGATTTGATATTATAGTATTTAAGTGGCCTGATGATGAAACACAGCTTTTTGTAAAACGAATAATAGGACTACCGGGAGATAAAGTCGAAATAGTCGATGGTATATTATATATAAACGATAAAGTCATAGAAGAACCATATTTAAAAGAAGCACCTTACACGTCTGACTTTGGACCATATAACGTTCCAGAAGGGCATTATTTCACTTTAGGTGATAACAGAAACTGGTCAGAAGATAGTAGACTATGGGAAAATACTTATGTACCTTATAAAAATATTGTTGCAAAACCTATTTTTAAATATTTACCAAGCTTTGAAATTCTTTTAGATAAATAGTATATTTTTTCTACTTCAGTATAAAATAAAAATAGTTTTAACATTTTAAAAATTATTAGAATGTTAAATTTTTAATTCTTAGTAAATTACTTGACTTTTTTTGAAAAATTTATTAAAATAAATATATAAACTGAACTTTTAATTTTGGAGGTTAATATGGAAATTAATAAAAATATGACAATAGCAGAAATTATGAAAATTGATCAAGGTATCGCTCGTTTCTTATTAGAAGCAGGTATGCATTGTGTAGGTTGTCCTTCAGCTCAAGGTGAAACTTTAGATGAAGCTGGATTTGTACATGGTCAAAGTGCTGACGAACTAGTAGATAAAATAAACGAATACTTAAAAACAAAATAAATTTTTTAAAGGGCATAGAGAAGTTTTAATTTCTTTATACCCTTTTTTAAAATATAAAAGGAGAATGTTATGGATAATTTTAGATTAAATATACCAACAGATTTAATATTTGGTAAAGATAGTCATAAAGAGGTAGGTAAAGAAGTATCAAAATATGGTAAAAATGTTTTAGTTGTAAGACTAAAGGAAAGTACATTAAAAACCATAGGAATATACGACGATATAATATTATCTCTAAAGGAAAATAATATAAACTATATAGAGTTTGATGGTATACTCCCAAATCCTAGACTTTCAAGAGTTGATGAAGGTGCAAAACTATGTAAAGAAAAAAACATTGATTTCATTTTAGCTATAGGTGGAGGTAGTGTAATAGATAGTGCAAAGTCTATTTCAGCCGCAGCTTGTATAGAAGGAAGCTTTTGGGATATTATAACAGGCAAAACTAAATTTGAAAAATATATACCTTATGGTACTATTTCTACATATCCAGCAACTGCAAGTGAAATGAACGCACGTACTGTAATAGTAAATGACGAAACATTATATAAAGGTGCAACAAGTGTAGGTATTCCTACTTTTTCTATACTTAACCCAGAAGTATGCAAATCTTTACCTAAAAAAAGAATGTCCCAAGGTATAGTTGATATGTTAGCACACTCAATGGAAAGATATTTTACTAACACAACAGCAATAGATTTAACAGATAGAATGTTAGAAGGTGTAATGAAAACTATAATATCTTTAGGCTTAAAGTATACAAAAGAAGGTTATAGTTATGATATAGCTTCTCAGCTGACATATGCCGCAACAGTATCACATAACTATACACTATGTGTAGGACGTGAAACTGATTTTGCAAGCCATAAAATAGGCCACGAGCTTTCAGGTTTTTATGATGTGCCTCATGGAGAAAGTTTATCTATTATCTTTCCTGCTTGGTTAAAATACGTAAAAAATCATAACAAAGAACGTATGGCAAAATTTTTTATTGAAGTTTTTGATGTGAATGATAACATAAATGATTTAGACTTAACAATAACAAAAGGTATAGAAAAGCTAGAAAACTTTTATAAAGAACTAGATATGCCAACAAGACTAATTGACTTAAAAATAAATGATTTAGATATAGAAAAACTAGTAAAAAGTGGAACAATGAACGATACTATAACTTTAGGCTTCTACGTAAAACTAAATTCTACTGATGTAAGAGAAATTTATAAACTTGCCTATAAATAAATGGAAACGTTGCCAAATCAAAGTTGACATACTAAATTTTATATGGTATAATTTTTAAAAAAATAACTATCGCTTAGGAAAACTAAGATAAAGCCTTAATTTTTAGAGAGTAGTCGTAAGGTGCAAGACTATATTTAAACTTTATCTATCTACTTTCTTAGATTTTGGCAAAACCAAAAGGTTTAGACCCTTTATCATCTACTTTAAGGCATATCTTGTGCGAATAAAGGTGGTACCACGTTTTTAACGTCCTTTGTATTTTATAAATACAAAGGACTTTTTTATTTATAAAATTACAAATAGGCTATACTTTGATAGTTAAAAAAATAATAAGGAGTGATATTATGTTAGATCCAAAAGAATTAAGAGAAAATTTTGAAGAAGTAAAAGCTTTACACGATAGAAGAGGTAAAGAATTTGGTCTTGAAAGCTTTGTTGACCTTGATAAAAAACGTCGTGAGCTTATTCAAGAAACAGAAAATTTAAAAGCAGAACAAAATGCAAAATCAAAAGAAATACCAAACCTTAAAAAACAAGGTATTGACACAACGCAAACTATGGCAGATATGAAAGTTTTATCTGACAAAATAAAAGATTTAGATGTTCAAGTAAAAGAAACAGAAGAAACAATAGAAAATCTTTTATTATCTATACCAAATGTACCGAACAAAGAAGTACCACTTGGAGAGAGTGATGAAGATAACCTTGAAATACGTAAACACTTAGAACCACGAAAATTTGACTTTGAACCAAAACCACATTGGGAAATAGGTAAAGACCTTGATATACTTGATCCAGAAACAGCAGCAAAAGTAACAGGTTCAAGATTTCATATATATAAAGGTTTAGGGGCAAGACTTGAACGTGCTATTTTTAACTTTATGTTAGATACACACGTAAGCGAACATGGTTACACAGAAATAATGCCTCCTATACTTGTAAGTAGAAACTCTATGAAAGGTACTGGACAACTTCCAAAATTTGAAGATGATGCTTTTAAAGTACAAGATTCTGAATTTTTCCTTGTACCAACAGCAGAAGTACCAGTTACAAACATTCATCGTGAAGAAATATTAGATGGTTCAAGATTACCAATATCTTATTGTGCCTATACACCTTGTTTTAGACGTGAAGTAGGCTCTGCTGGACGTGATACAAGAGGTGTTATACGCCAACATCAATTTAATAAAGTAGAACTTGTTAAATTTACGAAACCAGAAGAAAGTTATGCAGAACTTGAAAAATTAACAGGTCACGCAGAAAACATACTTAAAAAATTAGGTTTACCTTATAGAGTAGTAAGACTTTGTACTGGTGATTTAGGTTTCACAAGTGCAATGACATATGATATTGAAGTTTGGTTACCAAGCTACAATAGATATGTAGAAATCTCAAGCTGTTCAAACTTTGAAGGTTTCCAAGCACGCCGTGCAGAAATAAAATATAAAGATGACGTAAAAGATAAAGCAAAACACGTTCATACATTAAATGGTTCAGGTTTAGCTGTAGGTAGAACGACAGCTGCTATACTTGAAAACTTCCAAAATGAAGACGGTTCTGTTACTATACCAGATGTATTACTTCCATATATGTCAGGTGCTACAAAAATAACTAAATAATAAAAAAAGGAATACAAACTCTATATAGAGTTTGTATTCCTTTTAAATTAAATTATATTTTTCTTCAGTTATACAACCTTTATCTACCTTAAAAATTTTTAAATTTTCTTTATTTTTAAAGCATCTAATAAAGTCTTCAACACCAGTACAAGTAAGAATAATTTGCATATCATCAATTTCTTGTATTAAAAAACTTTGTCTTTTTTTATCAAGTTCAGATAAAACATCATCAAGTAATAAAATAGGTGTTTTGTTTTTTAAATCTTTAATTAAGTTGATTTCAGCAAGCTTTACGGATAAAGAAGCACTTCTTTGTTGTCCTTGACTACCAAATATCCTAACATCTCTATCATTAATTAAAAAAACAATATCATCTTTGTGTATACCAAGATTTGTTGTACCAGTAATAATATCTTTTTTATGATAACTAGCTAATTTATCTTCAAAATCGTTTATATTAATATTTGACTTATATTTCATTTCAAGAATTTCTTCATTATTAGTAATTTTATTGTGTAATAATTTTGAAAAAACATTAATTTTTTCAATAAATTCAACTCTTGATTTATATATTTTAATTCCAAAATCAACAAGTTGCTTATCCCAAATAAAAAGTTCATTTTCTAAAGAACTATCTTTTTGAATTTTTTTTAATAAGTTATTACGCTGTTTTAAAACTTGATTATACTGTTTTAAATTATTAAGATAAACACTAGAAAGCTGGCATAATTCTATATTCATAAAACTACGTCTTTCAGAAGGTCCAAGCTTAATAAGGTTTAAATCCATAGGTGTAAAAGTAACAGTATATAAGTTACCTAGAAGATCTCCATTTTTTTTAATAGGGCACTTATTAATAGCGATACGTTTTTTCCCTGTAACATCAATAGCAAAATCTATTTTATCAAAAGCATTAGTATCAAGTATTTCACTACTAACAAAAGCATAATCACTATTGAAATTTATAAGCTCTTTATCTGTAGTAGTTCTAAAACTTTTACCGATTGAAGTAATATAAATACTTTCTAGTAAACTTGTTTTACCTTGAGCATTATCACCTATAAAAACATTTACATTTTTTGATAATTCAATGTTACAGTTTAATATATTTCTAAAATTATTTACATATAAATTTTTAACATACAACTATTTGTTCATATCCTTCCACATCTACAACATCACCTGCATAAAGTTTTTTACCTCTTTGTGTAGCTATTTCACCATTAACTTTAACAAGTTCTTCACCTAAAAAATATTTTATGTCAGAACCACTATCAAGTATGTTTGCAAGTTTAAGTACTTGCTGTAGTTTTATAAACTCAGTTGATATTTTGATATCCATAATAATGCACTTCCTATTCTATTCTAAGTGGTAATACAATATATTTAAAATCATCATTATCTATACCTTTAATAATACAAGGTGATAAATTATTAGTAAATTCAAAAGATACTTCTTCACAGTCTATAGCATTTAAAATATCAATAACATATTTAGGGTTAAATCCTATATCAAGATCATCTCCTTCAAAAAGTATAGATACTTCTTCAAAAAAGTTACCATTTTCAGTATTTGAAGTTAGTTCAATATAGCTATCTTTAATACTAAATTTAACAGGAACTCTTTTTGCATCACGAACAATAAGAAGTGTACGCTCTAAAGCGTCCTTAATGTCACTACGCTTGCATATTACCTTAGTCTTATATGAATCTATAAAAAGTTGGTTAAACTTAATAAAATCACCCTCTAAGAGGCGAGAAACGATAGTACATTCTTCAGTAACAAATTTAACAAAAGAATTACTAAAAATCATTTTAATAGATAAATCATTTTCTGTTGCAAAAATTTTACTTATTTCCTTTAATGGCTTTTCAGGAATAACAACACTAAAATCTTCGTTTTTGTCAATATTTTTTAAACCAAAAGATATTCTAAAACCATCAACAGCAACAACCTTTAAAGTATTATTACTTATTTCAAAAAGTTCCCCAGTTAAAATAGGCTTTGAATCATCTTGAGCAACTGAAAAAATAGTTTTTTTGATTAACTCATTAAAATCTTTAGCACTTAAAGTTAAAGTGTTATGTTCTAACACGTCAGGTATACTAGGAAAATCATCACCTTCTAAACCTTTAAAATTAATTTTAACTTTACCAGAAGTTATTTTTACATCATTATCTATAACTTCTAAAGTTAAAATACCAGAAGGTAATTTTTTAATTATTTCAGAAAAATATTTTGCTTCCAGTGCTATAACGCCCATTTCAATAACATCACATTCTATAAAATTAGTTTCTATAGAAAGTTTTAAATCGTTACTTAGCATTTTAAAACCAGAACTATTAGCAGTAAGTAGAATATATTCTAAAATAGGCATAGTACCCTTTGAAGCAACTGCCTTTAGAACAAGATTTATTTTATTATTTAAAATATCTCTATCTATTTTTATTTTCATAAATTAACCTCTTAACTTCCTTTAATTTTATTTTCCAAATCAACTAAAAACTGCATAGTACCTTGTTTATTTTTAATATTATCATCAATCTTACTTATAGCAGCAATAACTGTAGAATGGTCACGATTAAATTTTTCGCCTATATTAGGTAAAGATTCACTAGTAAGTTTACGTGACAAGTACATAGCAATTTGTCTTGGATAAACTATTTTTGCACTTCTTTTTTTACTTAAAATATCTTCAATGCTACAATCAAAATAACCAGCAGTAATTTCAATAATAAATTCAACAGTTAAAGCCTTTTTATTATCTTTTTGTATGTAAGGTGTAAGAATTTCCTTAACCATTTCAATATTTACTTTTTTATCAGTAAATTTTTCAAACTGTACAACTTTGTTAAAAGCAGCTTCAAGCTCTCTAACATTTGTTGTTACGTTTTCAGCTATAAAATCAATAATATTATTTTCAAAAGCAACATTTTTAATATTAGCCTTATTTTTAATAATAGCAATACGTGTTTCAAGATCTGGATTTGTAATATCAATCATACAGTTAGAAAAACGAGAAGACAATCTATCAGTAAGATTTTCAATTTCTTTAGGTGGCTTATCAGATGTAAAAACAATTTGTACATTACTATTTCTTAAATATTCAAATATATGAAAAATTTCATCTTGTGCCTTTTCCTTTTTAGCAATAAACTGAATATCATCAATAAGTAAAACGTTTAGTTCACTGTATTTTTGTCTAAAGCTAGCACTATCCTTAGCACTTAAAGAATCTGTATACTCATTAAAAAAAGTATCAAAAGAAGTATATAACACCTTTTTAGAAGTATTATGCTCAAGTACTCTATTACCTATAGCTTGCATAAGGTGAGTTTTACCAAGACCCACTCCACCATAGAAAAACAAAGGATTATTTTCCATCATACCTGGCTCATTTGCAACAACTTTTGATATATTAAAAGCATAATCGTTACAGTCACCTTTTACAAAATGCTCAAAAGTATAATGCGTTTGAAGATTAGCTCTTTTTTTAGCCTGCTCTATATCAATATAATCAATACTTTCAGTACTTAAACTATCAGAGCTACTTTTACTATCTAATTCTGTAGATATTTCAAAATCAAGTATATTACTATTTAGTTCCCTAATAGCAGATAAAACAACATCTTTTTTACGATGTATAATATAATCTTTGTCACTTTTTTTCTCTGCAAATAGCTTAAGTATATTATTATCAATATTAATAGGCTCAATATTTTTAAAATATACTTCTAAAAATACATCACTAATTTTATGCTCTTTGTCTAGCTTTTTTAAAGTTTCATTCCATAAAAAAGTTGCGTCATTTGTGTTCATATATAAACCTCATTTTATTTTTTATAAATTTAAAGTCACACCTTATATAATAAAGGTTTTTTATAACTTTGTAAATAGGTTTTCACAATTATTTTTCACAATCTACTACCATTATTATTATTAATATAAATAATAATAATAAAATAATAAATAATATATTATTATTTATTAATAGACATTAAAAAACTTAAAATTTCATTTTTCTTAATTGTTAATAATATTTATAAACAAAAAAGTAAATTTTCAAGGATTTTAAAGCTTAAAGGCTGTGGATAACAACTTATAAATATGTGGATAATGAAAAGTTATTAACATTTATAAAAAAAAATTTCAAAAACCATTAAAGTTAAAAACATTGACAAACATAAAAATTATATACAACTATGTGGATAACCCTTTTAAAAACCATTTTTATGGTGTTTATCACTAATTTATGTAGTTAAAAATAAGATAAAAAAATAAGTTATAAACAGGTAATATAAAAATATTTAAAAAAAATATTTTAAAAACAAGTTAATAACAATAAAATTCCTATGTTTTAAGGAATTATAGTAGTTATTAACATATTTTAATATTTTATTGATAACTAAAAAAAATGCTGATACTCAGCCTAAATTCAAAGTTATCAACAATATGTTAATAACAATGTTAATAACTTGAATAAATAGCTTAAAATTGTGTTGATAACAAGTTGAAAACTAGTAAAAAAATACAAAAATATACTATTATTTAGATAAATATAAATATATTAAAAGTTTATTGTGGAAAACTATAAAAAAATATGTTAATAAATCGAAAGTTATCAACAATTTGTGAAAAAAACAAGGAAAAATTTAATTTTGTTTAGTTTTTTATGTAAAATCTATTGACAAACAGTTGTTTATATAATATAATATTTAATTTCTTTTGTTATGAATATAGGATTTATAGTTTTACATTGTAAAATTATAATATAATAGACTAAATAGAGGAGGTGTTGGATATGAAAATAACATTCCAACATAAAAATAGACACAGAAGTATATTTCACGGGTTTAGTCTAAGAATGATTACTCCAGGCGGAATAAAATTTTTAGATAGACGTCGTAAAATATTTAGAAAAGTTTTAACTGCATATTTATTTTTTGTTTTATGTAGAAATAGTATTATAAAAATATTTATTATTTTAAATGTTTATAAAATAAAGACCGCATTTTGTGGTCTTTTCTACTATTAAAATAAATTAAGTTAGGAGTTG
>JBKECM010000061.1:0-1947 GCA_047974615.1 Lachnospirales bacterium | reverse complement strand
TATCTAAAATATGCGATATATTTTTCGTCGACCAAATGTAAGGATTTTCCTCGTCATAACCTTTTAGTTTAACGCCATACTTTAAAAAATAAAAATATGAACAAGAAGGTATTTTTTCTTCGTTTAGCTGTTTTGCAATTTGACTTGGACCTCTGCCACTAACACAAAGTTGAAAAATATATTTAACAATCGGTGCAGTGTCTTCGTCAGGTACAATACCACGTTTCTTGTTTTCAGGATCTTTTATATATCCAAAAGGTGGTCTTACACCAACTCTACCACCGTTTTCAGCAATGGCTCGGTGTGAGGCTTTTATTTTCTTACTGCAATCCTTTGCATAAAGTTCATTGAAAAAGTTTTTCATTGGTGCAAAGTCAGTAGTGTATTCAAAACGGCTATCAACTCCATCATATATAGCAATAAATCGTACATTGTGGTTTGGGAAAAGAATTTCAGTATACTGTCCAATACTTATGTAGTTACGACCAAACCTGCTTAAATCTTTAACAATAAATGTTGAAACATCTCCATTTTCAATTAATTTTATCGCTTCTTTAAATGATGGTCTTTCAAAATTCGTACCTGTAAATCCATCATCAAATAGAAATAATGTTTTTTCAAAGTTATTATCTTTTGCATATTTCTCTAAAATTAATTTTTGATTTAAAATACTATTTGAGTCGCCCTGTGTATTGTCGTCCTGACTCAGTCTAGCATAAAGTATTGTGTATTTTTCATTTGCTTTAATCATTGTATCCTCCTAACCGTTAAAGCAAACTGAATAGGATTTTCGTACTGAGAAACAATAGTTTTCTCAGCACGAGTATACCCTATAAGTTTGCACAAGTCTATTGAATTATCGAAAATAAATGACTTTTTAACTTATTTTATTATTTTCATAATCAATAAGAGTTATTAACTTTTCAGTAGGTGTAGATTTTGGAATAGTATCAAAAAATGAATTTACACAAAACTCTTTTCCGTCAATTAACATTACACGTTCGCAACAAGTTTTATCTTCGCTAATAGATGTAATTGTATCTCTAAATATTGTTTCAATCTTATTTTCTTCACTTTTTATGTAAATAGGTGTAGGCTCTGCTATATGACCTTGCTCTCTTAAAACTTTGTTTAATCTTATAATAATCACGCTCCATTTTTTCAATCCATAGTTTTTTACAATGTGGTTTTAATTCTCTAACTATTTTTAAGATGTTAATTTCTTCGCTCATTTTAATTCTCCTTATTCTTTAAAATTCTTCTAAATTAGCCCATTTCTTTATAAGGGCTATAACAATACTATAACTATTTTATAATGCGAACTTGACGCCTACAAATCGTTACAATCGCCTTGTTGACACCAAAGACAGCAAGACGGCAGTTTATACTAGGGTATAAACAAGTGTCATACCGTCATATAGCAATTACGTTTATATATGTATTGTCTATCGGTCAAAGCACTTTTTATCCTCTGAAAAAAAGTTTCCCTCTGCCAATACATTATAAAACAAAGAGTAATTGCTATTATGTCATTAATTTATTGCTGAATATTATATTGCAACGAAAACTCACGTCTTTCAAAAGTTCTATTTTCTGAATATGAAATATAATTATCATTAATAAAGTCCATATGTTTTATAATATTCTTTTTCAAAGTAGCAGGTTGATATTCAAGATCTGTACTACATTTTATCTTGTCGACCAATTCTGTTGCTGTACCTATAAATTCTTTTTCAATTTTTATAAATTCACATAAATTTATTATAGAATTATCAACACTTCTTCTTTTAACTTCAATAGGCTTTAACTGTTCCCAAATATGAGTATCTTTGTTTAGTTCTATGTACAATTCCATACTTTCAATATCACGACCCACACAAACAAGTTTTGCTGTATTTTGAACACGACTATCTTTTTGTAACACAAAGTTTGTATCAGCAGAGCCTG
>JBKECM010000075.1:0-1627 GCA_047974615.1 Lachnospirales bacterium | reverse complement strand
AAACCATAAAACGAAGAAACATGGGGATATTAGAAAATATTAAAAAACTTTTCATGGGAACACCGGCTATTTTTTAGCCGGTGCTAAACTAGTTGGTTCAGCCGAAGGCTGAACTGTTACTTAGAATGGGATTCCCTTGTAGGATTTAATTGCCAAATTCATGTTAATATGTTTTATTAGCTCACTAAAATAATCTAATTTATAAAAATTCTGTTGATCAAAGTGTACCCTGTTTTGAAAGTAATTTAAAGAGTTGGACTTATACATGAACCAGTTATTTTATACTGATTTTTATGTATAAAATTTACTAAAACTGTCCTAAACAGTTAGTTAATTTGTGTCACCATTATAGTTTGAAGTGAAAAGATTTCTTTGTATAAAAGTCTTTTCGGAAAGAGGGAATATGTTATTTAATTCAATGCATTTTTTGTTCTTTTTTCCAATAGTAGTAATTGCTTACTATATGATGCCAAAAAACTTGAAAAATTTTTGGCTACTGGTAGCAAGCTACTATTTTTATATGTGTTGGAATGCGAAATATGCATTACTAATTCTTACTTCAACTTTTGTGACTTACATAAGCGGGTTATTATTAGAAAAAATAAAAGTATCACAGTTACAAAATTATAAAAAAGAAAATAGAAAAAAAGGCATTGTAGCTGCAAGTATAGTGATAAATATAGCTATTTTGAGCTATTTTAAATATTTTAGTTTTGTATTAAATATACTTTCGTCTATGTTTCGGATAATTAAAATAGAGTTGATTGTGCCTCAGTTTGATATTATTTTGCCAGTAGGTATTTCGTTTTATACATTTCAGGCATTGAGTTATACGATGGATGTATATAGGGATGATATATACGCAGAAAAAAATTTCTTTAAATATGCATTGTTTGTGTCATTTTTCCCACAACTTGTTGCAGGTCCAATAGAGCGCTCAAAAAATTTACTAAGACAACTCTCAGAATCCAAAAGGTTTAATTTCAATGTAGCCAGAGAAGGGGCTCTTCTGATGCTTTGGGGATTCTTTTTGAAAATAGTAGTTGCAGATAGAATAGCGATTTTTGTTGATACAGTTTATAATGACTATAAAAATTTTAGAGGATTTTACATATTGGTTGCAACGTTGCTATTTGCCATTCAAATTTACTGTGATTTTGCTGGTTATTCTACTATTGCAATGGGAGCGGCGAAAATATTAAATATTAATTTAATGGAAAACTTTAGTGCGCCATATCTTTCAATGTCAGTCGATGAATTTTGGAGAAAATGGCATATATCATTAACTTCTTGGTTTAAGGATTACCTATACATACCACTTGGAGGAAGCAGGAAGGGTAAAATACGCAAGTATATTAATAAATTGATTGTTTTTTTAGTGAGTGGCCTATGGCATGGGGCGTCTCTTTCTTTTGTAGCGTGGGGAGGAATAAATGGACTGTACCAAATAATTGGTGAAGTATTACGACCATTGAGAGACTTTACAGTAAGGCTATTTAAGTTGAATAGAAATTCATTAGGACATAAATTGATGCATGTTTTCGGTACATTTGTATTAATAGATTTTTCATGGATTTTTTTTAGGGCAAATAGTTTGAAAGAATCATTTGATATTATCCATATCATG
>JBKECM010000179.1:0-7604 GCA_047974615.1 Lachnospirales bacterium | reverse complement strand
ATTCTCTTTTATTTTTATCTGTAGTTTCAATTATTTTGATGTATTTTTTTATATCTTTAGTAACTCTTTCACCTACGCCAGTTGTCGCTAAATCTTTATCTAAAATGGCATTTATAAGTGTACTTTTTCCAACACCTGTTTTTCCCATTACAATTAAATTTAATTTATTCATTTAATCCTCATACATCAATTTTTCAACTAAATTTGGTACACCGTAAGCTTCAATATTAACACCATTTCTTAACTTCTTACTCTCTGCTAATACTGGTAGTACATCAATATCTGTAAACTCATTCTTACATTGATTTAAAAATTCATCAATATCATCATTTATATTTTGAGTTAGTACAATAATTAATTTTATTGATTTATAATAATTTTTTATATAATTTATAAAATTCAATTCTACTTCTTCAAGTCTTGTAGAATTTTTGCAATATATTATACTATTAATATTTCTATCAATTAATTGATTAGCAACATTTCTAAAATGATTATATTTTTCCTCTCCTATGTCAATACCATTTACATCATAAATTATAATTTTTTTATCCGATGTACTATATAAGGTGTAATTTTCTTCTTTTTCCTCATCTAATCTTTCATTTAAGCATACGCTTATTGCTCTAATTAATGTACTTTTACCAGACTTTATATTCCCACAAACAAGTATGCTTTTATTTAATGCAAATTTAATAGCTATATCACTTTCAGGATATAACTCATAGCTCATATTCTTCAAAAATTGAAAATCCTCTTCACGTCCTTGAAAATAGACAGTTACTCCTCTATTTGCAATATTATAATCATTTTTTATAATACCCAAAACTTTTTCTGCCACTTCTTCAATATTTGTATTTTTAAATTTTTCTTTTGACAATTCAGACTGATATGGCATTTCACACCACATATTTTTATCGTTTTTGTAAGTATAAACTAAACTACTTCCTTCACAATTAATTTTAATTTTCATTTTAATATTCCTCAATAATCAATTTTCTGTTTAAATTAAATTATTTAAATTACTGGCCCTAACTAAGTATCTACATTTCTATCCCTTTACCAAAAACTTGTTCTATTTGTTTCTTCCACTTTATTTATAAATTAACTCTATTTTACTTTGTATATATTCTGAATAGTCTTTTAATCTTGTAATTTTTATTACCTGACATTGAACCTCACAGTTATTATACCATTTTACTATGACACATTTTGTCTAACTAAAAATTTTATGTCACTATAAACAATATTTTATATATGGTAATTTCGTTGCTTTGTAGAAACTAAATAAATATACTTTATAAAAATTTTTAACTTTATAATTTGTATCAAAGTCATATACCATAAACTATTTTAAGTTTTTACTGAAAATTACAATTTTTTTAAAATACAGCTTTAATTTTTAAAAGACAATATCACATATACCAAAAACATTTGTTATATCAATAAAATCACCACAAATATAACGTTTATACTTTTTTTAATTTATAGAAACACTATTTAAATATCCAAATTCTTTAATATAACTTCCCAATTACACTTGAACTATTAATTATTTCAAACTCAATACTATGTTCAACTGGGTTAAATTTTAACAAAAATAATCAATATCTTTCACATTTTTATGTATATCAACTTAATCAACTTCTATTTCTTACTCACCGATAAATTTATTACAACTCCAATAACCTTTTGTAGTTTCGCCGTAATGTTTTGATTCCCCATAACCGTACTTATTCCCATCTTTAAAATACCCCTCATAGAAATATGTATGTGATGAAAAAACAGTAATTAATTCTCCTTTACCATTATATCTACCATTTTTCCATTCCCCCTTATAACCGGTAGAATAGCTTCCTGATTTAGGTACTATTGACAATTCACCATAGCCATGTGGTTTACCATTTTCCAATTCTCCAATATACTGACAAAGTGTAGGTGACGGATTTCCAACATCTGGAACATTTATCGTCCATGTGTTTGGTTCATCTGTTTCAATCCAACAAAATTCATCAAAACTATACATTAACGTAATAGCCTTTGGGTCAATACCAAATACTTCGAAAGACATATCTAATCCCATTTCATCACTCCTAATAATTATTATTTTTTAGCTAATTAATTAATTTTATAACACTTTCTTGACTTTTTAACCACATATCAACCCCATTTCCAAAAACCTCGGCAGAGATTATAAATTTCCCATTATCTTCTGAAATAATTGTGGCTGTGGGTAATCTATCTAAAACAGCATTTACATCTAAACCAAAATATTCAAATTTAATTTTCCTTAGTCTACTACCATACATAAACTGAATACGTTTTTTAAATTCTCCATCTTCAAACCTACTACTGTATGGTATATGAAATTTTTCATCTTGTATTTTAAGTTCATGTATTTTATCAATTCGATAAATCGTTGGAAAAGAATCATTTATAACATCAAAATTTTTCTTTACATCTTCATCATCAATAACTGCAGTTAAATAAAAGTAAAATTCAGAAAACATAATTCCTAGTGGTTTTACTTTTCTCTTTACCAGCTTCTTATCCTTTAAACGTAAATATTCGAATTCAATATATTGACAATTTTTAATTGCTTGTCCTATAGACCATATCTTGTCTATGTATACGGTTTTATGTCTAGGCTCAACATAGTGAAAAGCTTCATTGCTAATCAGTTCATATACTAAGTTTTGATTTTCTTTAGGAACACAACACTCTACAAGTTTTTTTACCATTAAATTCATTTCATTTTTAGTAAAAGCTCTATTATCAAGTAAAATTTTACTTAATGCCAAAATTTCACTATTAGTTAAATTAGGAATATCACATCTTTCTAATTTATAACCCTTGTTTAAACGGTCGTATATGACAGTATTATTCATACCAAAATTATCAACGCTTACTTCAAGAAAATTTCTAATATCATCTATATCACGCTGTATACTTCTTTCATTAACATTATAATTAGTTGCTTCTTCTGCCTTATTAACAATATATCCATTTAACAATTTAGTATAAATACTTAGTGTTCTTTGGGTTTTATCATTTTTACTGTTCATATAATTATCCATGTAACTCCCCCTTATAAAGTCATTATACAAACTGGCAATGACATATTATGTCTAAATATCATAATATGTGTAGTTTTTATAATACTATCATATAATCTTACAAAAATATATATAATTTTCAATTAAATTTTAGAATTTTAAAAGTTGATGGTAAAATTAAATGGGACATTAAAGAAAGTAAAAAAAGATAAAAAAAATCATAGCGAAAAATGATATAATTAAGTATCTCACCAAATAATTATAAAAAGGAATCGCTATGACTAAAACTAATTATACCCCAAACCAAAGAAAATTTAAACACCTAACTTCAGAAAAAAAGAGCACAAATTGAAATTTTATTAAAACAAGGCACTACAAAAATTGAAATAGCAAGGCTTATAGGGATATCAAGGTCAACACTGTATAGAGAACTCGAAAGAGGAACAGTCGAAACATTAACATCACAACTAAAAAAAGCAAGTAATTACTATCATGATACGAGTCAGCTTATTTATGAAAACAATAGAAAAAATTGTAGAAAACCGTATAAACTTTCAGAAGTTTCTGAATTTATTAGTTTTGTGGAAGAACAAATTTTAGTAAAAAAGCTTTCTCCAGATGCTATATATGGAAGAGCCTGCTTGTTAAAAAGTTTTGATTCTATGATTTGCACTAAGACAATTTATAACTATATTGATTTAGGCTTACTAAAAGTTAAAAATATAGATTTACCTCTAAGAGTAAAGTTAAAAACTAAATCAAGACGTTGTAGAACCAATCGACGCATCTTAGACGATAGTATTGAAAACAGACCAAGAATCGTTGATGAGCGTTCTGAGTTTGGACACTATATACTGGAAAGAAATCCAGACTGCGTAGCAGGCTTTTACGAAGTGAAAGTATTGAGGGAAATTGACACTGTAGTTGGTACTTGTGAAAATTCTCCAGTATTATTAACATTAGACGAACGTGTTACAAGAATGCGTTTAGTTGTTAAAATACCTTCTAAAACATCATCAGCTGTTGAAGAAGGCATTAATTCTATTTTTTCTTACTATGGGGATAAAGCAGATAAAATCTTCAAAACTATTACTAGCGACAATGGTTCTGAATTTTCTACGCTTCATAACACTACTAAAATAGTAAAATATATTTTACTCATCCTTATTCATCTTTTGAACGTGGGACAATTGAAAAACAAAACTCAATTTTACGCCGTTTCTTCTCTAATCGAAGAAGATTAATTGATGTGTCTGATTCTTCTGTTCTTCACGCTCAAATGTGGATTAACAACTTACCTAGAAAGATACTTAATTATCATACTCCTTATGAATTATTTTTACAACATTTATCTTTTTTATAATATGTCCCATTTGCTATTGCAATTTTTACAATTCAAATCCTCCTCAATTTATTTAAAAATTTATTTTATATTGAAAAATACTAAAGATATATATATTCAAAGATTATCTTTTACTTTCAAAGTCGGATTTAATTTTTTCAGACCAATTTTCTAAAATACCTTTCTTTTGTCTTACGCTACTTATTGTATTACACACAACATCAAAATTAAGTAATGTACCTTCTTTATCAGCACTATAATTGACAGCTCTATTTTCAGCTATACCATAATATTTAGCTGTAGTTATTGCATCTATATTAGCACCTAAAAAAATAAACTCCCAATTGTACTTTTTCTTTTGATGCTCTATAATGCTTTTTATTTTACTTTCAGAAAACTCACGACTAGCATTTTCCATACCATCTGTAATAATTACAAAAATAACATTTTCTGCTTTTTCTTCTTCAGCAGTATTTTTTTGTACATTTCTAATTTTCATTACTGATTTTCCAATTGCATCAAGTAAAGCAGTTGTTCCTTCTACAAAATAATCTTTATCTGTTATGTAATTAACACCTTTAACATTAATTCTATCATGTAATAATTCATAGTTGTTATCAAATAGAACTGTTGTAATTACTGCTTCGCCCTCTTCTTCTTTTTGTTTTTTTAAGAAGGAATTGTAACCCCCAATTGTGTCTGCCTCTAATCCTGACATAGACCCACTTTTATCAATAATAAATACAACTTCTGTTAATCCTTTTTTCATAGCTTCATCCTCCAAATATTTAATATTTACTATATTTGAAGTATAACATTTTCAAAAAAACTTTGGTCGCTAGAGATGCGACAAATTTTAACTAATAAATTTACCTAATAGTACTTGATCAAATGCAAGTATTATATCATTAACTTCAAAAATATCATAAATCTTATTTTCAATACAGTATGAAATTACTATATCAAATTTATTACTATTTGAAAGTGTGAAACTTGAAGTATTTAATAATTTATTTGTTTCTTTTAAATTCAATTCAAGTGCAATAGCAAAAGATATTATGGTTTGTTTATTTGGCCTATAATTATCATTACATCTAATTTTAGAAAATAGTTTTCTATCAATGTAAGCACTGTTATATGCCTCAACATCAGTCAATCCCTTTTCTGAAATTAATCTCAATAACATTTGAGAAAAAGTTTCACTTTTACGTTTCATAATGTTTTGTAAAAATTTTATACTATCTTTATCACCATTATTAATTAAATCTTTATCTGTATTTAATGATTTTAAAGCCCTTTCTTGACTAATTGATGACGGCGAACAATATTCTATCTCTACCTCTTCAACTTCAATCTCACTTACATAATTATTTTTAATATAGTCGCTTATTTGTCTATACATTTTATCAGTAAGTAAATTTTCAGACCTTTTAGACACAATCAAAAAAATATCTATTTCATAATTTTCCAAAAACTTTAAAATCACCTCATTTGCAGTCTTTATTGCTAGAGTTTTTGAATTCCCAAATGGACCAGTTGAAAATAGTGGAAAAGCAATACTTTTTAAGTTATGCTCCTTTGCGAGTTTTAAAGCTTGGCTATAACATTCACTTAACCCAAAAACTTCTTCTGCACTACCTTCATACAGCATAGGCTCTCTAGTGTAAATTATATATTTAGAATTTCCTTTAGGATTTATGCTTATTTCTGCTTGTCCTACTCTAAAATCTATAAATTTCTTTAGTTTATTTTTTACACTAGTTGAGTTTGAATGGTTGTCTTCAGAATAAAAATTATAGTAACTATCTAAAGCTGTTATAGCGGAACCGCCCTTAAATCTTCTATCAATATTATTAATTCCTTTTATGTCACCATCTAAAACTGAACAAACAACTGCTTCTGCAACAAATTCGTTAATATCTCCACACATTACCTTTATTGGCATAACCCCTCCATGATACAAAATATTTAATCTATTTTTTAAACTGTTAAAATAAACTTAACATTTAGTTCTGTATTTATTTCAACTAAAATTTAGACCACCCAATCACTCTGTCTATTCTTTGTTTTAGTTCACTCTGTTGTATTTCTGTTAAAAATGTATTTACTTTTATCAAATTCAAATTTCCCAACCCTTCGACTATATCTTCATGATTACCAATAAACTGCTTTGTTATTGTATCTAGCGGTAATAGAGCAGATGAACCCATTGTTGCTCTACTTACGCCGTTAAAACCTTTTTGAAAAGCAACGTTATGGTCATATAGCTGGGCTAAACTTAGTAACTCAAAGTCACTGTTATATAATTCCCCATAATTCTCGTTGTGCAAGTCTGGGTTGCCAATTATATAATTAAATATAAAAACACAAAAACACCTAGTTGTTTACCAATTAAGTATGCTAGATACTCTAATATCTCATCTTCTTTACTTTTTACTAAGTATCCACCTATAATCCCCTTTGAGAAATAGCCTTTTACAGCAAATAAAGAAGCCACACCTTCCTTTAAGTTTAATTATGTATCTATCTTACCTGTCAACGCAACTATATTAAATGCATTATTTGTATCTTTTAAGCTCTGCAGTTCGTCCCATGTGGTCTTAACAAACCTTTAATTCCTTGCCCCGATAATCGTCTGCTTGTATAAAAAACACTTCTTTCAATAAACCCATAATGATTTAATTTTTGTATTTCTGCATTTACAAGTGTGCCATCACTAAGTTTTGCGTTCACATCAAAGATAATAGTTTTGTCGTCTTCAAATTCTTTGTTGCACGTTCTATCTATTAGTATTATTTCTTCAACTTGATTATGTTCAAAACCGATGCAATCTTCTAACAGTTTCTTAAGAATTACATTTTTATCTGCATTATCAAAAAATATTCTTTTAAATAAATAATCGTTTTTAGGCGATTAAATTCTCTTTTTACTCATAATACAACACCTTCTTTTTTGATTAATTATACCATAAAGCCGTTACTTTATCCATAGATCATTGCTTTCCAACATCAAATTTTTCCTTGCAATCTCAAATTATTCCCTTACCTTTCATTTGAGATAGCACTTCAAACCCAAAATCTAACTTGGCAACGTTGCAAAATAGATGAAAAATCTCTAAAATAATTATATAATAAAAATAAAAGGACGTGAGCCAATGCAATTATCATTATTTAGAGAAGAAACAAGTAAATATACAAATCGAAAGA
>JBKECM010000166.1:0-5413 GCA_047974615.1 Lachnospirales bacterium | reverse complement strand
TATAATTAATCACTTTATTATTTTGAAAAATTTTGATTTTTCTTAGTTTTATTTTTGTACCATTTTTTAAGTTTTAAAAAAACTTATTTATTCACTTGACTAATGATAGTTGGTCTCGCTATAGGGAAATTCACTTAAGGACAATTTATAGCAACTGAATAGGAAAACAATAAAAATATTAAATTTTGAGTGTATGATAAATCCTATGCACTTTTTTAGAAAAGAATAGCATCTGTTAGGTGGACAGTTACAGTGTCAACTTAAGAGGTGTAAACTGAATATGTATATGAAAGTCTTGAGATATTAAACCAAAAGGTTAGCCTTCAAGGCTTTTAATTTTTTTTAAGAAATATAGATAATAAGTATGGACTTGTGAAAAATTGTGGTATAGTATGTAGTGATAGTTTGGAGGTGTAAACTATTGAAAACAAAAAGAAAGAACTGGATAGACCGAAAATCTCAACCATTTCTTTCAACAAATAAACCGAAGGGTTTATTATATAAATACTATATCACATTATTATAAACTTTCAATAAAAGAAAGGATTAAAATGGAAAAGTATATTGATAAACTTTATAGTGGTACAAATATTTTATTTGAGCTTAGTAAAAAATACACTAAAAGTTATGTAGATAAATATAGAAAGGTAATGTTTTTAAAAAGTGAGTTTATATACACAGCAAGAAATACTTCTGTGGAAAGGTTTTTAAGATATGTAAGGGAATTACATACTGTAAACAACTATATGATTTAAACTTCATATTTTAGTGGAGTATTGATAGGCTTAAATATTGCTAAATAAATTAAATTAATAACAGATAAATAAAAGTAAATACTAAGATTTAAATGTAAAGAAAAGTTAAATTTGTAGCGTAGTATTTAAAATTTGTAGACAGTTATTAATTAGCTACCTGCTTTTTATTGTAGAAAAGAAAAACATAAGTTAGTGTGTGATAAACAGAGGAAGTTAAATAGTAGCAATAATATTCCTCATGTATGTACAATTAAGAAGTTATTATAAATAAGCGAGATAGTTAAATATATGAATCGCATAATAATTAGAAAATTAAAAAACCTTGTTTAACATTTTAGTTAACTGCAAGGGTTTTTAATTTTAGAAATATAAGGTGGTAATATTGGTATTTTTATAATTTAAATACTACCGTATTTTTAAAATATATTACATTAAAAGCAAAGAAAAGTATATTTTATATGTACGTTGGTCATTAATTTTAATTATCAAATAAATTTGTTTGTGTATTTTGATTTAATTGCTCTAATGGTGGAATATCTATTTTAGAGTCTGGTATTTCTAATCCCCAATTATCCCATCCATTATAATTGTTACGAGCAAAAAGTTCTATCTTCTTTTGTTTTGGAAACATCTTAGTAATATTATCTATAATTTTTATTGGTTTTTGGCTATGCTTTCCTCTAGGAAACTGAAGAAACTGACGAATATTTCTTGCACCTCGAGGTTTTGGTATTCTACCTTTTTTAAAAACTAGGCACATTTCTGTTTGAGATAAAGTATACTGACCTGGATTGTGTATCATTTTATCCCAAACAAAAGCTATAGTCTTGTATTCAAATCCCCATGCACTACCTAATTCAATAGCATTTGCTAAATGAGGTCCAGTAGTCCACATAAATAGTAGTGCATCATCATTAGCAATAGAATTTACATCTAGTAACTTTAATTCTTTTAATTTGAGAGTAGGATATTTAAAAGTAGCTGAACTTATAAAAATATTTTTCTTGAATCCTTCATTTTCGCTTTTAATACTAGATTTATCAAATTGCATTTTCCCACCATAATCCCATGGAGGATCAGCATATATTATGTCATATTTGGTTTTAGGTAAACTAGGGTATAATTCATCCAATGGATTTAACTTTGTTTTTTTCTTAGCCTGGACATTATAAATAGAATATCCGCTAATATTATTATCAGTCAAAATTAAGTACCTCCTAAAAGTTGTTTTGTGTATGTTACAATACTTAATTAAAAAAGTAAAGTAAAAATATAAATTTAATTTTTTGTATATTTTTACCTAATAGTGTATGCAAAAATCTTTTTTTATGTTATTATCATTATAGCATATTATATAAAAATCTTCAATATTTATATATTTTGAGGGCGACTTAAAAGGAGAGTGACAAATGGCAAGTTCGGAACTAAGAAACAGGGGAAATTGGCAAACAATAAGTGGCAGTAAAGCTTTAAAAACAGAGGAAAAATTTTTGAAAACTTTACAAGAAGCATTAGATAATGTGTACCCAAATGAATTTAAAGTAGAAAGGAGTCCTGGTGATTTTAACAATATTTATTCTACATTTGAATTACCTACAATCATCAAAGAAAAAATATATAATATTGACGTTAGCGAAAAAAGAAAAAATGGCAAGTTCAAATATTCTTGGGGGATTAAGATGGATTTTGCTATTAGAAACAATAAAAATGGCAAAACATTATTTGGCGAAATTAAGCGTCAGGATGGTTGGATAGAGACAACAGATCCAGCTGCAGGTAGAGGTAATGCACATGAGAGAAGCTGTAAGTATTTTACACCAGGTTTAATGAAAGTTATTAGAGAAAAGAGTAATATTGATAGCGATATTTTACCATTCTGGATAGTTTATGTTGGTGATATAACAAGAGACCCAAAAAGAAATAGAGAAATTGCTTATTGGTTCCAAGGGTATGAGAGAAATTATTATATGTGGAGAAATCAAGATGATCTTGGGGAGTTACTAGATTTTTTTGAAAATAATTTATTGGAATTTATTAAATAATATTTTGTTTAGTATAGACTTCTAAAAAATTTGTGGTATAGTCTGTAGTGATAGACTGGAGGTGGAAATGTTACTTTTTCACATTAGCAAAGCTAGGTATATAATAAATATCCAATGTATTGGCTTGTTAAACAGAAAGGAATTGCTATGGACATACTTATGTTAGACAAGCTTTATAATAATGAAAGTACTTTAATCGAACTTAGTACTGCTAAGATAAGAGGTACAAAAAATAAACCAACTTATTCTTATTATAAAATCATTGAAGAAATTAAAGGAAATGAAAAACTTGAAAAAGATGCTAAAAGATATCGAAGAAGCTATATTAGACTTAATTGTTGAAGATGAAGAATTAGCATTTTATTATGGAATAAGCTTTGGCTCAAAAATGGGTTCAATTATTAATGAAAGAGAGCAAAATGGAGAAATTGAGATAGAATATTCTACAAAAAAAGTAACAGCGCCAGAGTTTTATAATTATGTAAAAGGTTTGGCAGGGTATAAAACTGAAAAGAAGGTAGAGAATTATAAGAATGTTTTAGCTGTTATGGACTTTACAGATGATGAAGCTATACAAAGTCTACTATCATTATTTTACGATAGTAAATTAAACTTTGAAGATATTAAGGATACAAAAAGTGATGACTATATCAAAAAGTATAGAAGATTATTATTTATGGAAAGTGAATTTATTATGGAAGTTAGTGATAGCACAGCAGAAAATTTTATTAACTTTATTCGCATTGAAAAACAACATAATAATTATATTTTATTTAATTCTTATTTCAATGGCTTTAAGATTGGTTCAAGGTTAATGAGAGATTTTGATAATATTTACAAAGAAATTGAAAAGCAAGATGAAAAAATAAAAGAAAATATAAGTAATTCATAAACAGATGACTATTGGTTGTCTGTTTATTTTTTCACTAAACTTTAAATGAATTTTCAATTTAAAATTGGCAGGTAGTTATTAAACTGGCTACCTGCTTTTCATCTCTAGAAACACTGATTTTACTGGGCTTATAGATTGTAGAATTTGAAAATCAAAGTAGATACCTTTTTATTGGCAAGAAAAAAGCCCTTGTGAAGATTTTTATGGGGTCACTTGAACAATGATAGCATTGAAAGTGTAAAAGGGCGTGTTAGCACTTTATTTGCGAAAAAAGAAATTTTAATATTTCACTAAAATTGCTTGAAATTGCAGATATTTAGGCTCTCTAAAAATAGCAGGTTAAAGAGGTGGTGCTAAGCACCTACCTCAATCGACTGAAAGCCCTGCAATGCCGTGCTTTTTCTCGGAAATTTCTAGCTCTAGGAAAGTGGGCGTGTCTCTAAAATTGGAGCTAATATGGTTTTAAAATACCGATAAACCCCAAAAATTAAGGATTGTACTTGGTGCTAAGATTGGTGCTAGTATAAAAATGCCGAAATTTCCACAAGTGCAATTCATAAACATTTATAAATTGCAAGTTATATTTTTCAGGTGGTCTGTAAAAGTTCAATGTGCCACTTTAGGTGGTCTAGGAATTTAGAAAATGAGAAAAACAAAAGACTTGTCTGTGGTCTTTCAAGTGGTCTGTGCTAAAATTCGCCCATAATCTCACGATATTTTGCGTCAGAAAGCTCTCCATTTTCGTTTTGGTCTTTATAGCTTAAAGCCTTAGAAACCAAGTCGTTAAACTCGTCACTTGAAATCTTTTTTCTGTTCTTTCTAGTCTTTAATCTGTTATAAACTTTGTCGTACTCTTGTCTAGTAGGAGTACGATTTTCTTTTTGTTCACGTTCTTTATTGTGTGCTCCAACATCACGACAAGTTGAGATTTTATTTTTATGTTTTTGTTCAGAAATTGGATTTGAACAGTAGCAAGTATTGTGTCCTGAAAGTAATAAAAAGTATGTTCCACAGTTATGACATCGGCGTGGGCAATGACCATTCATAAGTGCTCTAAAAAAATCTAAATATAAAAATGACGAACAACTATTGAAATTAATTTTTTCAGCTATTACATAATCTCTATCGTTTTCAGGATTAGGCATTGGGATATATCTAACGTTTAAATTTTGTGACTGGCTAAAATCAAAAGACTTAATATCTGGTAAGCTTTCTCGTATTATTTGTGCGTGAGTCGGATCTTTTATAAAGTGATAAAATCCTAATGCGTAAAATTCTGAATTTCGTTTTCTCAAATCTTCAAAAAATACTTCTAGCATAGAATGAAAATAAGTCTTAAATGCTATTATTTCATCTATTGTGTTAAATATATTCATAAAAAATGGTTTAAGCTTTGTTATTACCTCATTGAAAAACATTAGATACTCTTTAAAATCTTTAGGAGCATTTGCAAAACAATCTAAGATTAATGTTTCGGCAAAATCTTGTTTTAGAAAAAATTTATATGGTGGAATGTTTTTTATAAATGATAATGTATCATTTAATAAATTTTGCAACGGTATAGCTTCTTGTTCATTCCTAATGTTTGCTTCTTTAATTAAATTATAAACTGCTTTACTTAATGCAACTCTTGCATTACCCATTTCGTCAAGGAAATCATCACTTAAATTTAATATTTCAGTTGAACATTGACCCAGTGGTATTTTTTGTTCGTTTATTAAAAT
>JBKECM010000099.1:0-5039 GCA_047974615.1 Lachnospirales bacterium | reverse complement strand
ACAGTCCATACAACTAACCTTTGTTCATCTTTAGTGCAACCTCTAGCTTCGCCCCATACTGTTTTTGCAAGCATTTCAACTTCATTTAACGTAAATGGTAACTCTGTGTACTCAATATTCTTATAACTAGTTGCTTTGTCGTACTGTTCCACATTTAGTTCGGTTTTAATTATTTGACTATCTCTACCCTCTGCGTAACTTAAATGTTCAAACGAATTAGAATCAACTGTTTCATCTGTTGATATGCAATTACTAATGGCTAGTAATGCTACAGAAGCTAAACAGATTGAGTATCTAATATACTTTTTCATATCCCTAAGTACTCCTCTAAGACTTTTTTCCCTTCATCAAATCCAAAACATATTACAGCTTTGTATCCTTGTTGTTCTAACTGCTCAATCCATTCCTTTTGCTCTGGTGAGGTTCTGCTACCCTTTTGCCTTTTAAGTTCTATGTACAGACCATTAAAGCCATTTCTAGCTACAGGTAAGCATATATCTGGAACACCAGCTTTAACACCTTGTTTTTTTAAGTTAGCAGCTTCTATTCTATTTCTGCTTCCACCGTTTGGAACTGCATACATAAGATTTAATTCCTTATGTTTATTACTAACAACTTTCGCCCACTCAAATAATAATTTTTGCTCAACACTTTCAAGTGGATATCTTTTTTCTTGCTTATTAGTTGTTATTTACTCCACCCCCCTTTGATTTTACATCATTTCAAAAAGCTTAAGCTTTCTCTCTCTTTCTTCTTTAAGGTTTTCAATATATTTTTGACTTGCTTCAATTTTTAGAACTTCATCATTATACAACTGTTTTTGCACTACAGTTGTATCATTTATTAACCTTATAGGCATCATAGCCTTTTGTTTTTCACGTTGATATTTTGGTTCATACAACTGCCTAAAGGTTAATTTATCAAGACCTGCTTTACCACTTCCTTGTTCACGAAACAAAGATAACAACTTGTTTTTACCACCACAAGCCTCAATAGTTTCAGCAACTATAAAAGGAAATACACTAAACACATCAACGTTATTATATTCACTAGCACTACATAACCAAGTATTTACCATAGACCACGCTTCATCAGGTGGTAAAAGGTCCGGTCTTGTAATATCCACCATAAGCTCACGTATATCAGCTATAGAGGGTACCCACTTACTTATTGCTATATGCTTTTGCAGTGCTATTGCTACAACTCGCCAATTATCATCAGAAAAGTAATTAGCCCAAAGATTAACAGTATTTGATACTGCTTCTTCGTTTTGGAACTTGTCCGAATTTGGATAAGCAGTAACACATATTTTTACTAGCTTTGCAGCTTGCTTTTTTATAAAAATAAGCTCTTCAGGAGTTTTATGCAAATCTATGTCAACCCTATTTTCAGTAGTTGCAAGTTCATTTTTGTCTTTTAAATGCATTTTACACCTCTTCGTCTATGATACTATCAAGTACACTCATAGTATTTACACCCTTTTTGTTAGAACCTTGTGCTATAGGTTGTCTTATTTGCCCTTGCTCCTCGTCATATCGCTTAATTACCCAGTTTAAAATAGCACGATAATCGCTAGTATACTTTTTGCCATTAGCACCTTTGTAGTTGTCTAATATCTCAATACAACGATTAACCCCATATTCTCCGACTTTCGTAACGAGTGATGTATATTCATCATTGGTCATACTGACAAATTCGGCAAATTGGATTTTTTTACTGCCACCCTCCGGTGTACTTGTATTACTTTCTCTTTCCTTTACTTTACTTTTCTTTACTTTACTTTCCTTTACTTTACTTTGTTGCAAAATGTCTACATTTAAAGTTAAATTGTCTACATTTAAAGTTAAAATGTTTACATTTGTTCTATTTTCTAAAGAAACAAGTAAATATTCTTGTATCATTGATATTTCTTTTCTTCGTTCAGTACCGGCTAAATAATTTAACTGAATACGTTTTGAAGTCAAAATACTATATTTTTCATACAAGCTTTTATTAAACAAACCTTTTTCTATGCACTCATTTAATATTAAAATGTACTCATCATAACTTATTTTGTTATCATCACAAAATAAAATGTGTACATCTTCATCTACTTGTAAAAAATAACCTTTATCCCCATAAACTTCTTCTAAAAGCCGTAAATAAATAGCATAAGCCACTAAACCATATTTTGCCTTTAACAACTTTACCTTAACATCTTGTGCTAAATCTATATCGTGGCTAAAGTAATCTAAACCCACCTTTATAGTCCTATCTCTCGCCATACTTCACCCCTTTAAAATATGATTTGCAACATAATATTTTAAAAAGGTAGATCATCATCTGTATTTTGTGAACTATTAAAGGTAGATTTATTACTACTATCATTATGGCTTTCATTATGACTTTCTTTCTTACTTTCCCCAAAGAAATGTTCCTCAACTACAACATCAGTTGTATAAACCTTTTTACCGTCTTTATCATCATAAGAGCCAGTTTTAAGGGTACCAACAACAGACATTAACATACCTTTTTTAAGGTACTTTTCAACAAACTCACCAGTTTTTCCAAATGCAACGCAGTTGATAAAATCAGCGTTAGGCTCACCATCACCTTTAATTTTTCTATTAACTGCTAAGCTATACCTTGCTATAGCCATAGGAGTAGCACTTTGTGAGTATCTAACTTCTGGATCACGCACTAACCTACCCATTAATATTACTTTATTCATTTATCTACCTCCACTTATATTCCTTCTAAATCTAAAACCATACCACTTTTAGCAAAGTCAATAGGCAACCCTATTTCACCTTGTATAATCTTTTTAGCTTTTATTTTATCTAAATTACTTTCACTTGGGTGAAGTAACAATATAGTATTGCACTTACTTAAATCATTGGCATTAAGTGTACTTATACATCTATTTAATTCCATATGGGAAAACCTTAACCTATTTTGCAAATATTCATTTTTAACTAAATCTTTATCATAATTACATTCAAGTAAAAAGTGATTTATATCCTTAAACCTAAATGTTAAATAATAAGTATCTGTTGCAAAAATCAAATTACCTATATCTTTATGTTTTATAAAAAACCCAAAACACTCTATATCGTGATTGTTCAAAAAAGGTTTAATAATGAAATTACCAGCCTTAAACTGCCTAGTTTCCCTAGACAGTTCAAAAACTTTTGTAATATTTGAATATTCATTTTTATATTTTGAATGGTCCTTATGTTCGTGAGATATTACACAGCCTACTAATTTTTTTATATTATAATCTAAAGCCTTTTTAACCTCATTAATATGTATACCAGCCTCAATAATTAAGCACTCATTATCATTTTCAAGTAAATAGCAATTACCCTTTGAGCTACTGCCTAAAACCTTTAATTTCATTAAAAATCATCTTCCATAAGTTCTACATCTTCCTTTATTATGTCATCTTCTGTATAATCATCAAATTCTAAAACTTCATCATTAGCTTTTTCTTGTATTTCCATATCAATAGCATTAGAAATGTATGTATCTTTTTCTTCTTCGTCAATAGTATTTTTTAACAAACAACTATCGTCAGAATTGTTAATAAAATGTTTCATTGCTCTATTAATAACAGTTTTTTTTGCCATCTCATGAGTAAAGTCGTTATGAGCCTTGCCCTTACCTGAGCCTTGACTCCATGATTTTTCTATTTCGTTTATAGTCATAATTTCTAAATATCTACTATTATCTTCTAAAATCGTAACAGCATAAGCACCTATAATTTTATTGTTCATATTTTCAAGGGCAGTTTTATGATGTACTAGCTTTTTAGCCCCTGTTTCTACATCAACTTCAAAGTCTAAATCATCATTTTCATATATTACATTAGCATTTACATTTTTAACACCAGCGAAACGTTTAGCAACTGCAATGCTACCTTGATAGCTTCTCATTAAAGTCAATTTATCCCCATAGGGTATAAAGTAGCATTGTTTTTTAAGAGGGTTTAACCCTTGTACTACCATATCTAAAAGAGTATTGGCAATACTGTTCTGGGAACAAGTTTCTAAAGCTAAATTACCATTTTTTCCCTTAACCTCTTGCAAAGCTAAGTAAGCACTTTTAAGAGCATTTTCACAACTATAGTTAGCAGGTAATTGTAAAGCATTAGCATTTTGTAAGCTCTTTACCTTGTTTAAAACTGAATCTGTTATATTTTTTTCAATAACTGTTAAATTTTCCATATTAATTTCCTCCTCTTACCTTACAGTCAATGTTTTATAGTTTCCATCTGCGATTAATTTTACAACTTGTGTAGATACTGGAATAGGCAACGTCAAACTTTCTGCATTGTCAATAAATAAAGGTACCTTAACATTAATTTTTTCACCTAAAGTTTTAATAATGTCAATGCCACTTGCGATTTTTTCACCATTAGACATTTGAACATATTCTTTACCCTCTTTAGATGCAATGATACAATTATCTTTGTAGTTTCCATTATCAAAGTATTCAAACATTTTAAATTGAACTAAATCAAAGTGTTGATTTATATTAGTTTCAACTAAAGAAATTTTAAGCTCCTCGTATTCTTTAATTCTATTTAAAAGTTTTTCATTATTAGCTTTTATTTGTTCAAGGTCAAAACGTTGCTTTTCTAAATATTCCACAAGTTTTTCATTTTCTTTAATAAGAATTTTAATAGCAAGCTTTTCATTGATATCCTTTAACTTAAGTTCAATTTTTGCTGCCTCAAGATTATGTTGTTTTTCAAAAATTTCCAACTCCTCTTTTTCTCTTTTCTTTGCCTCTTGAATTTTACTTTTTATTTCAATTAGTTTTGTGTTGAGTTCTGTAGAATCAACTTCTTCAAGTATAGGCTCAATTAATCTTTCAAGTTTATCATCAATTTTTTTTATTTCCAAATCAAATTTATCAATTTCGATTTTTACGTTCTCTTTATTTATAGTAAGCTCTTGTTCTCTAGTAAATTTCAGCTTATTTTGTAATGTATTTATATCTATCTGGTATGCATCTATTCTTTCCTTAATCTCATCAACTTTTAGCTTTAAAGCTTT
>JBKECM010000076.1:0-2242 GCA_047974615.1 Lachnospirales bacterium | reverse complement strand
AATAGTTGGTTGTTTTATGGTACTTATGGGGTTAAATTTATATGGTTTGAATTTTGCGAGAAAGTTTTTGCCTAAAATGCCTAAAAAATTTAGAAACTTAAATAAAAATGGTAACGCGCCTTTTGTTGTTGGATTATTAAATGGATTAATGCCTTGTGGCCCACTACAGTCAATGCAACTTTATGCACTATCTACTGGTAGTTTTTATCAAGGTGCATTAGCTATGTTTTTATTCAGTATAGGAACTGTACCTTTAATGTACGTTTTTGGAAAGATAGGCGAGTTTAAAAATCCTAATATAGCGAAAAAATTTATGAAAATTTCAGCTGTTCTTGTTTTAATTTTAGGTGTTGTTATGGCTAATAGAGGTGTTGCTTTGTTAGGGTTAGGTGTGACTAATAATGTTGAAAATACAGGAGAATTATCATCAGTTGTTGAAGATGGAGTTCAAATTGTATATACTGATTTAAGTCCTAGAGGGTATCCAAATTTAATTTTGAAAAAAAATGTTCCGGTTAAATGGGTTATAAATGCAACAGAACAAACACTTACTGGCTGCAATAATGAAATTATTATTAATGAGTATGGAATTTCTAAAAAACTTGAATTAGGGGAAAATATTATTGAATTTATTCCAAATGAAACTGGGAATTTTAAATATAGTTGTTGGATGGGTATGATACGTGCTACAATAACAATAATTGATTAATAAATGGCAACGTTGATATATGAATGTAGGTGAGCAATGTTAAAACGAGTTTTAATTGTTGAAGATGAAAGAATAATATCAAAAAATATTTCTGATTATTTAAAAAATAGTGGATACGAAACTATAGTATGTGACAATGGTCAAAGTGCTATTGAGATATTTAAAAGCGAAAAAATTGACATGTTTATACTAGACTTAATGTTGCCTAAACTTAGTGGTGAAGAAGTATGTATGCAAGTGCGAGAGCAATCAAATGTTCCTATAATTATGCTGACAGCAAAGGTAACAGAAGATAGTAAAATAAACGGTCTTGAGCTAGGTGCAGATATTTACTTAACTAAACCATTTAGTTTAAGAGAATTGGTTACTGTTGTAAAATCACTTTTTAGACGTGTTGATAATTTTACTATAAGTAAGTTTAAAAGTTTCAATAATGGAGACTTAAAGATTAATTTTGAAGAACAAATTGTATTGAAAAACGATAAAGAAATTAAACTTACAAAAAGTGAATGGAATATTTTAAATTCATTAGCAAGTCATTGCAAAAAAATATTTTCAAGAGATGAGCTTATTGTTGTTGCTCTTGGTGATGATTTTAATGGATATGATAGAGCAATCGACTCGCATATTAAAAATTTAAGAAGTAAAATAGAAAATGATACATCAAATCCTAAATATATAGTAACGGTTAGAGGGTTTGGCTACAAGTTTGGAGATGGTTATGAAAATCAGACTAAAATATAAGCTTATATATTTATATATGATTTTAATAGTTCTCTTAATAGCCATATTTTCATTTGCATCAAGCAAAGTTTTTATGAAAAAGTTTAATGATTATGTAGCACAAAATAATGAGCAAGAAATTCAAAAAATAGTTGAACAAGTTACGGAACTTTATAGTGATAATAAAAATGTTAAATATGAAAATTTATATGAAATTGGTGTTAATGCCTTAGATAATGGCTTAATTCTAATGGTTAATACAGATTTCGATAATCAAATAATATGCATGAGTGAAATATTAGTAAATGAAAGTGAACAAATGCTTTTGCAAATGGAAAATACTTTAAAAAGTGCGTATCCACATTTTGAAGGACATTACCAAGAGGATATTTATGAAATTGTAGATGACGGAATATCATATGGATATATCACTATTGGCTATTATGGTCCAATATATTATACTGAATTTGATATTATGTTTTTAAAGGCTGTTAAAAATTCTATTTTTAACATAGGTGGTATATTTTTAATTGTTTCTTGTATATTTGTGTATTTTTTTGCTGATAGACTTGCTAAGCCTATTTCTAATCTTAGTGAAATAACAAGGAATATTGGAAATGGTGATTATAAAAAAAATATTGAACTAATAAGTACTACTATAGAAATTCAAAATTTGATAGACTATATTAATATTTTGTCTAAAGATTTGGAAAAGCAAAATCAAGTAAAAAAGCAGTTAGCACAAAACTATACTCATTAAATACGTAAAACTATAACTAGTGTTTTAACTAATATTGAGTGTATGAAAGA
>JBKECM010000045.1:0-28422 GCA_047974615.1 Lachnospirales bacterium | reverse complement strand
TTAACGAGTTTTTGTTTGTTTTCTTCTATATTCAATTTTCAAGGTTCTTCTTTTTTCTACGTTCTCTCACAAGAACAAGATTTATTATATCAACTTTCTTTCTTTTTGTCAACCACTTTTTTAAAACTTTTTTTATTTTTATTTTTCCTTCTATAATAATACTTTTTTTATTGCATTTTTCAACGTCTTGGATTTGCTTCGCAAATCTTGGCATAATTGCATTTTACAACGTTGCCAGATATTTAAATTAAATATTTTTCTTTGGTCATTTAGTCAAATTTTTCATATTTTCACCTTTTTTCTTTACAAAAAAGGTATATATGATTTACAAATCAAATCATATATACCTTTAAAATCCCACTATTAGTTTTTTGAACTTTAAAATAGTCTAAATAAAGTCAGGTTTCATTTTTTCTATTATCTATAGTTTACAAATATTTGTACCCAATATAAGTTACCTAATTTATCTTCGCCTAAACCTATACCAATATCAGTATAGTTTTCATTTTCTAAGTTCTTTTTATGTAAAACTGAATTAGTCCAATAGTCCATTACATCTTCAACGGTATTTTCATTTTTTGCTATATTCTCACCTACAGCAGTAAAATCAATATGATATAATTTTAGCATATCTGCAACTGTTCCATAAGTAGGTGAAAGATATTCAAAATATTTATTTTCAAGCATATCATTTACTTTTGTTTGTGCTATTGCTGATATTTCTTCATTTAAAACAACTTCGCTTACACCAGCTTCAACTCTATAAGCATTTATAAGAGCTACAACTTCATCTATTTTTTCTTTATTTTTGTCTGTTACAGTTACTTCTGTAACACTAGGTGTTTCTAAACCTACTTCTATATTACGTAATTCGCTTGCCTTTGTTTTTAGCTCATCAAGTTCAAGTTGTAATTCTTCCATAGTTTTACTTTTTATTGCTTCTGAATTTGTTGTTACAGTATCATCTATGTTTAATGCTCTTTTTAAATTTCTTATTTCGGTACGTAAAATATATGTATCTACAAATTCAAATCCTTTACTACTTGGATTTGCAGTATCAATTAGAACTGTATTACTTGTTGCGTCCCAATTAACTGTATAGCCAAAAGCCTCTGATATACCTCTTATAGGTAGATAAGTCCTTCCTTCTTGTAAAATTATATTATACTTTGGAAAGCCGAGTAAAGCACTTTCCCCATCTTTCGTGTAGTTAACTACAAAAAAACTATTTTGAGGTTGAAATCTTTCATGTATGTTTAAAACAGTTTCTAAATCATAGTCCCCCACCTTAAGATTAAAAGTATACACATTTACGTTATTAGAATAGGTCTCACCTAAAATATTGTTACCTTTATCCTCATCTTCCACAGCACCGAAAGCTTCGAAAAGACTTCTAAGTGGAACATAGGTTGTGCCATCAATTATTATTGGATATGTTCCGTACTTTTCAAAATCTACATTCACACCGTCAATGTTTATGGATATTTCATTTGAATTAGCATATATCATAGTTGTATTTAAAGGCATTAGTACAACTATACTTATAGATATAATTACTATATTCAAAATTGCAATTATACTATCTTTTACTTTATTTATCATTTCAATTTACCTCCTATATAATTTAATGCAAATTTATTTCTTTACTATTATAAATTCAAATACATTTTATTGCAAGTATTTTAGACTTATTTAATTTTTTCTATTTCGCTTTATATGGACCTAAAATTATTATTTATGACAAAAAACTTCATATTATTACATTATAACAATTTTACTAATTTTGCAAAATTTAGCTGGCAACATTGCAAAATGAAATTATGCTATATTTTGTGTAACAAATCTTAGCTACCACAAAATGTAATACTTTTTTAAGAATGGAAACTTTGCCAAATTAAACCATAAAAAAAGGTATAAACCTCAAAAGGAGTTTATACCTTTAACAAATTTTATTTAGCTTAGTAGCAGGTACGATACTAGTCCTACATTTCTTTGTTGACTATTTCAGCACCTTCGCCTTTTAGTGAGTTGCGCCACCTGTTACTTTTATGTCTTCATCTACTTCTATTATCGCTTCAATAGCAGCAATCAATCCATCAGCTACCATATCTAAGCTCATACTAGCAGTATCTTTCTTATCTACAGCTTGCTCTGGTGCATAAGGTATATGAATAAAGCCACTTTTTTTGTTTGGATATTTTTTATCTATTAAATATTGTACACCATACAAAACATGGTTACAAACAAAAGTACCAGCAGTATTTGAAACTGAAGCAGGTATGCCCTTATTTTTTATATTTTCTACCATAGCTTTTATAGGAAGGTTAGAAAAATAAGCACTTTGTCCATCTTCATATACAGATAAATCTATAACTTGATTTCCTTCATTGTCTTCAATACGATAATCATCACAGTTTATTCCTACTCGCTCAACAGTAATGCCAAAACGACCACCTGCTTGACCTATTGACAATATAACATCTGGATCTTCCTTTTGAATAGCTTCCTCTATTTTATCTAAAGACTTATATCTAACAGTCGGTATTTCTAGTTTTATAATAGTTGCGCCTTTTATTTCATCAGGTAATCTTTTAACAGTTTCTAAAGCTGGATTAACAGCCTCTCCACCAAAAGGATCAAATCCCGTAACTAAAATTTTCATAATTGACCTCCTTAAAAAGCTAATACATACATTAGCCCTATATGTATAAATATTAATAAAATTGCCATAGGTGCCTGTGCTTTTATAACAGTCCATTTACCTTTTGTTTCGAGAACTGCACAAGGTACAATATTAAAGTTAGCAGCCATAGGTGTAAGTAAAGTACCACAGTAACCACAAGTCATACCAAGCACACCAACTATAGATGGATTACCTCCTTGTGCTATTACAAAAGGTATACCTATACCTACTGTTATAACAGAAAAAGCAGCAAAAGCATTACCCATAATCATAGTAAAAATAACCATACCAAAACAATATAAAACTATACCTGTTATAATTCCCGGTGAAGGAAAAGCACCTGTAATAATGCCAGATATAACATCTCCAACCCCAGCTTCTGTAAATACAGTACCCAAAGCACCTAAAAGCTGTGGTAAAAATGCAGCTGCACCAACTTGCATAAGTAATCTACTTGTGTTTTCACGTGTTTCAGCAATGTTTGGTTTACATATTGCAATAGCAAGACAAAGTGCTACAACACAAGCAACACCTATCATTACAGCACCACTTAAACTTTTACCGTCAATTTTTACAAAGGATAAAATTAAAGCAACTACGCCTATAGATACAGCCGGAACAAATATGTTATTGCCAATTAAATTACTTGCTTCTTGTTTAAGTTCTTTAGGTGCTTCTTTAAAAACACCAACTTTAACTTGCTTAGTAGCTGTAAGTACACCCATAACACAAAGGGATATACCTACGATAACAGGAGGTATTATAGCGCCAAAAATAAAGATAATAGCAACAAGTAACCAAAAAGTAAATGTACCATATTTAGCTTCTTCGTTTTTTAAAGCCCTAAAAGCTGTATCCAAACTTACTAATCCACATAACACGTAAAAAATTTCAGGAGCGATAGTAGTAAAAAAATTCACCATTATTTTTGTCCTCCTATTTCTTTATTTTTATTAACCTTTTTATCAAAAATCATAACTTGAATAATGGTTAAAATTACAGTAATAACCATAACCGGTATAGCTGCAAAAGCTATACTTTGCAACGTTACATCAAAACCAGATGTAGCAAGTACACCTTGGATAAGAACAACACCACTGGCAGCAGGGAAACAGTTTTGTGCAAAAAAGTTACCAAAATTTTCTACTGCAGCAGATAAGCCTTTAATTTCTTCTTCCTCTGCCTCTGTTAACTCTTCTCCTTTTTTCGCTTTACCTGCAGCAGTTGCCATAGGCAAAATCAAAGGTCTTACAAACTGAACGTGTCCACCTATACGAATATTAAAAGCTGAAGCAATACTTCTAACTACCATATAAATAGTTAAAACCACACCTGCTGATGCATTTTTAATACTACCAATAAGATATTCTGCACGTTCTTTCAAACCATATCTTTCTATAATTGCAATTACCGGTAAAATAATCAAAAAAATAGACATTAACCTGTTATTCACAAATGACTCTCCTAAAATAGTCAAAATGGAAACAATGTCGATGCCTGCAACTAAACCTGTTGTAATACCAGCAACCAAAACTACTGCTAAAACATCAAATTTAAAAATAAAACCGATTACAATTATTACGATACCAATTAGAACTAAATAATCCATAGCGATTTCTCCTTTTAGTTTTTAAAAAGTATATCATAATATTTCGTTCTTTGCAATAATAAGTGTAAAATATTTCAAAATTTTCAAAATTCTTTTCTTTATCTAACAGTTTATTTCTATAAAATAAAACTATGCTCAAGATTTATAATGCAAGAGTAACTTTCATTATAAAAAGTTATAGCTTCACCACATTTTTTTGTAAACATACGTGCTACTTTTTCATCAAAATTATAAGGAATTTCTAATTCAAAAACTATATTAAATCTTTCAGCACTTTGAATCATTCTAAAGTCGTGACTTGAAAAAGGCACTTTTTCTTTTGTAATTAAGTCTTTTACGATTTGTATTACATTATTCAAATCTTCGTTATTCACATCAACAGGATCTAAGTGTATAGTTGCTAGTATACCAAACTCAATTAAGAGTTCTTTTTCTATCTCATCTATTATATTATGTGCCAAATACAAGTCCATTTCTTGACTTACTTCCACATGAACAGTACAAAGATTACTATGAGTACCATAATTATGTACAATTAAATCGTGAGTACCTATAACGTTGTCGTTTTTTTCTATAAAATTTCGTATTTCTGTAGCAAACTCTTTATCTGTAGCTTCACCTAACAAAGGTGAAATTGTATCCTTAATAAGGTTGTATCCTTGATATATAAGAAAAAAGCTTAAAACTACACCTAAATACCCATCAATAATAATACCAGTATATTTTGTAAACAAAATAGAAATAATAGTAACAAAAGTTATAAATGCATCATTCAAGCTATCCTTTGCTGTCAAAGTTATAACTTTTGAACTTATATATTTACCTACGAAAGAATTAAAAGTATATTGCCACAATTTTATTGCAACAGTAATAGAAAGCAAAATAATAGAAAAATTATTGTATCCTACTTTTTCCGGATTAAATATTTTACTTAATGAAGTCTTAAAAAATTCCCAACCAACAATCAAAATTATAAAAGATAATATTAAAGAAGCAATATATTCGCTTCTACCATGACCAAAAGGGTGCTCTTTGTCAGGAGGTTTTTTCGCAGAATTTATAGCATATATAGATATACCAGAAGCTAATGTGTCAGACAAGTTATTAAAACTATCACTTATAACAGAAATAGAATTAATTGCAACACCTACGAAAAATTTTATTAAAAAAAGTAAAATATTTGAACATATACCGACTATAGATGCTATCACACCTAAAAAATCTCGTTTATTTTCCTTTTTGTAATTAAATTTCAAAAAAACTTTTACTAATAAATTATTCATTTTCACCTCAAATTATAAATTGTTTATAAATGGAAAAAAACCGTCATACATATTTCAGAACATATCTGTTACACTATTACTATAGGATATTACGCTTTTAAAGGGGGTATATTATGAATTTCAATGATAATTATAACACAAATAAAGATGATAATGTACAACAAAATAAATTTCATAGTGCAAATATTGAACTTGCAAAAAGAATAAAATTTGAAATAAGTCATTTTTTTGATGAATCTAACAGTAGACAATATTTAAAATATTTTACTGAAGATGAAGCAGCATCATATAGAACTCAGCATTTTGGAAAAAAAAACGCTGCCCTTACTACTATACTAGCAGAACAATTAAATATGTCAGAAAAAACTTTTTATCATATGCAAAAAGGTAGAAACTCACAGTTTGACAAAATAGTAGGAGTATTAGATTTCTTTGAACTATCTTTTAATTATGATATTTTTTCTAATAAAAAATCTTCATTAGAAAAAAAAGAAAACTTAATTTTAAATGAATTTAGTGATAATATTTCAGACTTAGAAAAAAAAGCTATCCTTGGTATTCTCTCATTAGATGAAGATTTATTGCTTTCACTTATCCCTATTATAGAACATTTAAGTACTACATCAAAAAAAAACACAACTGCAAAAAAAAATATATATTCAAAAAAAATTTAATTTATATTTAGTATAATTGTATTTTGCAACGTTTCCATATCATATGTGCCACATAACTAAAAAAGCTATAAAGCCATTTTTATTTCTTTATAGCTTTTTTTATTATTAATTTCATATAGCAACGTTGCAAAATTCAAAAAATGGCACATAGCAAAAGAAAAAATCAAATTTTCATACTTTTGTCAAAAGCATCAAAGCCGTTGTTTTGTAAAGAACCCAACGAACAAGGGTGACGAAGTCGTTTTCACGTAGTGAAAATTCCGATATGAAAATGGATTTTCCTATATTTTGCAATGAAGCCATATAACTTTAAAACTTGACAACTTTATTTATTAAGTTATCCATATCATAAATTCCCGGTTCCTCGTTAGCTAAAAATTTACAAGCATTTATAGCCCCTACAGCAAAAACTTCTCTTGAAGTTGCTTGATGTTGTATTTCGATTATTTCATTGTTTCCAGCAAATATAACTGAATGTTCACCTACAATAGTTCCTCCACGTACTGCGTGTATACCGATTTCTTCTTTTTCCCTTTTTTGTCGTACACTACTTCTATCATAAACAAATCTCTGTTCTTTATTTATTGTATCCTTTATTGTATCTGCAAGTAAAAGAGCAGTACCACTTGGTGCATCTACTTTTCGATTATGATGTTTTTCGATTATCTCAATATCAAAGTTTATGTCATATAGAAAAGGACTAACTTTTTTAAGCAAGTTATTTATAACGTTTATACCTATAGACATATTTGCAGACTTAAATATAGGTATAATCTTAGAGCTTTCTTCTACAAGTTTTAAAGTTTCCTCACTTAAACCTGTAGTACATAAGACTAAAGGCAACTTTTTTTCTTTACAGTAATGCAACAAATCATCGGTACAACTTGCAACAGAAAAATCAATTACAACATCGGCTTTAACATTACAGTTATATATGTTGCCAAAAGTCTTAAAAGGGAAATCTCCCTCACATATTCTACCGTCTATACCAGCAACAAGTTCTAAGCTTTCATCTGCCTCAACAAGGTTTCTTACTGTTTGACCCATATTACCCATAATACCATTTATAATAACTTTAATTTTTTCCATAATATTCTCCTGTTAAAAAAGGCACTGTAGAAGATATCTACAGCCCTTTAAGACTTAATATTAAATAAACTTTTTAAGTTCTTTAAGTAAAATTTCTTCTGTATTTTTTTCCATATCACATAAAGGTAAACGTAATTTACCGTTACCAAAACCAAGCTCACTTACTGCTTTTTTCACAGGTATAGGATTAACCTCAATAAATAAAGCATTACTAAGGTCAAGTACTTTTTCTTGAATTTCAAGACTTTTTTTACAGTTTCCTTGTAAATATTCTTCTACGATATTATGAGTTTCAAGAGGTAACACATTTCCTAAAACAGAAATTACACCTACTCCACCTACAGCACATACTGCAGTAATTTGGTCATCATTTCCTGAATATATAGGTAAATCCTTACATACCTTATGGATATTTAAAACTTGAGATATGTTTCCACTTGCTTCTTTTAAACCAACAACACGAGATAGTTTTGCAAGTTCAACACACACATCAACAGTAATATTTACGTTTGTTCTACCCGGTACATTGTATAGTATAATAGGCTTCGTTGTATTATTGTGAATTTCTGTAAAATGCATAATAAGTCCTTTTTTTGTAGCCTTGTTATAATAAGGTGTAACAACTAAAAGTCCGTCAACTCCCAGTTTCTCACATTCTTGGGACATAGAAATAGTTTTTGCAGTATCGTTACTTCCAGTACCAGCTATAACCGGCACACGTTTATTTGTATGTTCAACACAAAATTTTACACAAGATAAATGTTCTTCCTTTGTCATAGTAGCAGCTTCCCCAGTTGTGCCACATACTATAATTGCATCTGTTTTATTTTCAATAAGAAAATCAATATGTTTGCCGAAACTTTCAAAGTCAATCTTATTATCTTCTGTAAATGGTGTAGTTATGGCAACACCACTGCCTTTAAATAATGGTTCCATAAAAATCTCTCCTTATATATTTTAGTTATTTTAGAAGTTCTTCAAGTATTTGAATAGCATTTGTAGCAGCACCTTTTCTTGTATTATCAGCAACAACCCAAAGGTTTATGCCGTTTTCCACTGTATTATCACGTCTTATTCGACCTACAAAAACTTCATCTTTACCACAACAGTCAAAAGGCATTGGATAAACTCCCTTTTGAACATCATCTTGTAAAATAATGCCTTTCCCTTGTTCTAAAACTTTGAATACATCTTTTAAGTCAAAACTTTTCTCAAACTCTACATTTATACTTTCAGAGTGACCTACATAAACAGGAACACGTACTGTAGTAGCCGTAACTTTTAAGTCCTCATTATGTAATATTTTACGTGTTTCATTTATCATTTTTATTTCTTCATAAGTATATCCGCTTTCATCAAAAACATCTATTTGAGGTATAAGATTATTAAAAATAGGTGCCGGAAACTTTTCAGGCTTCACCCCATCTATACCATTTTTTAAGTCACTATAACCCTTTGCACCAGCTCCCGAAACAGCCTGATATGTGGAATATATAACTCTTTTTATTTTATATGCATCATCTAAAGGTTTTAAAGCTACAACTGCTTGTATAGTAGAGCAGTTTGGATTTGCGATAATACCTTTATGTAGTTTTATATCTTCAGGGTTTACTTCTGGAACTACAAGTGGAACCTCTTTGTCCATTCTCCAAGCACTAGAGTTGTCTATAACAACAATACCATTTTTTGCTAAAATAGGTGCAAACTCCTTACTTATAGTACCACCTGCAGAAAAAAGAGCATAATCTATTTTATAAGGGTTGCCTTCAAAAGCTTCTTTTGTAAGCTCTAATACTTCAAGTTCGCCATCTTTAAATTTAAGTTTTTTACCCTTAGATCTTGCAGAAGCAAAAAGATATAACTTTTCAATATTAAGCTTCTCGTATCTTTCTTCTAAAACTTTTAAAAAAGTATTTCCAATCATTCCTGTTGCGCCAACTAAAGCAATATTAACTCCACTCATAATTTACTCCTTAAATAATTTATTTTTAGGTTTAGCTATATAGCCTCTCCTTTTTAAAGATATCTAAAATAAACAAAACTCCAACCGTCCATAGAACAGTCAAAAAATAATAATACTATGTAAATTATTGATAAAATTGCAATAATCCACATACTCTTACTTTTAAAATTTTTTCTAATCCCAAAATAACTTGTAATTAAAAATGTTATAAAAACACCTATAAGAAAAATTTGAAAAAAATTATAAAAATCAAATACAAGTTTGTAATTTTTTTGAAAAATTTCTTTATCAACTGAATAATAAGGGTCGACACATTTCAAAATAAAAAAGTCTAAAATCCCACATATAAGTGTATATACTATACATGATATAATCAAATAAGCCTTTTCCACTTTATTTTGAATATTAACCACAATAGTGCCTCCAATTTTTCATTTTACTCAAGCTTTTTCATAGTATACCACTTTTTGCATAATTTAGGAAGGATAATTTTAAAAATATCTAACTTTATTTATAAATGGCGATGCTAATCATACCTTGACTATTAACCTTAATTTATATATAATTCATTATGAAAGAAATTTTATAAAAGTTTAAGAAAAGAAGTGATACTATGAATATATATAATAACTTTGCAAAAGTTTACGATTCTTTTATGGTGGATACTCCCTATGATGATTGGATATCCTTTTTAGAAAAAATATGGAAAAATTATAATTTAAACCCAAAACTTATTTTAGACTTAGGTTGTGGAACAGGTACTTTAACACAAAAACTGGCAAAAAAATATGATATGATAGGCATAGATTTATCTGAAGAAATGCTTACCTTCGCTAGAGATAAAAACGACAAAGAAAAAACCAAAGTTTTATACTTGCAACAAGATATGTGTGAGTTTGAGCTTTACGGAACAGTTGACTCTATATATTGTTTATGTGACGGTATAAACTACTTAACAGAAAAAGAAGATGTTATTGAAACTTTTAAGCTTTGTAACAACTATTTGAATCCTAAAGGTCTTCTTATATTTGATCTAAACACAGAATATAAGTTTAAAAATGTTTATGGTAATAATGTTTTTGCAGACAATACAGAAGTTGGCTCATACATTTGGATAAATGAATATGATGAAGACGAAAAAATAAATGTTTATGACGTTAATTTTTTTGTCTTAGATGAAAATACTTCTATGTACGAAAAGTTTGATGAATATCATGAAGAAAAGGCTTACTCTCTTGATGAAATTAAAGAAATGTTAGCTCTTGCAAATCTTGACTTTGTTAAAGCTTGCGATATAAATTTTAATGATATTACAGAAACAACTGAACGTATGTATATAATAGCACAAGAAAGAGGAAAATAAGATATGGAAAACCAAGATTACTGTATACGTGTCACAGCTGGTGACGGCTCTGTTCGTGGCTTTTTCGCTACTACAAAAAACACAGCACAAGAAGGTGTATTAGCACATAAAACTTCACCTGTTGTATCTGTTGCCCTAGCACGCCTTTTAACAGGAACTGCCTTAATAGGACAAACTTTAAAACATGAAAAACATAAAGTTACACTTATTTTTACTGGTGATGGACCTATGCAAGGTGTCCTTGCAACTTCCGATAGCATAGGAAATGTAAAAGGCTACCCTTATGTATCTGATGTAAATATCCCCTTAAAAGAGTCAGGAAACTTAGATGTTAGCTCTGCTATAGGATTTGGTAATATGAAGATAATAAAAGATATAGGTTTAAAAGAAGCCTATACTGGACAAATGCCTCTTATTTCTGGTGAAATAGCAGACGACTTAACATACTACTTTGCAAAAAGTGAGCAAATACCTACAAGTGTTGCCTTATCTGCAAGTATAAATACAGACTACAGTATAAAAACTTCCGGTGGCTTTATGATTCAAGTTTTACCCGATGCAAAAGAAGAAGTTATTGATGAAATAGAATACAAACTCGGTCATATGGACAAACTATCAAATATGCTAGAAAAAGGTATGACACCAGAAGATATAGCAAACTATGTTTTAGGTGACTTAAATCTAAAAATATATGATAAAACCGACATAAATTTTCTATGTGATTGTTCCTTTGACAAAGTAAAAAGTGCCTTAATTACTGTAGGTCGTAAAGACTTAACAGAAATATATGAGCAGGATAAACAGGCTGAATTAAACTGTCATTTTTGTAACAAAAAATATCATTTTACAGAAAATGATTTAAAAGATATTTTGGAAAATTTATAAAGACGAAGTAATGGATAAAGATAAAGAGATAAACGATAAAGAATATGTGGGCTTTGCCCACACCCACAAACTTTTTGAAAAAAGTTTGAACAAAAACCTTTAATTTAAAACAAGCTTCGCTTGTTTTTTTGGGTAAAGTTGGAAATCATTATCCAAGTATAAGGGAACTTCCTAAGGGTATGAGTGGAAACTATGTATAAAAACAGACTAAATTTTTTAAAATAGCTATTGACTTTTACTTTTAAAGTGCTATAATTAACACATAATATTTACAATACGTTGAATAGGACGGATTTATCCACAAAAGTTTCTTAGAGAATGCTACTTGGTGAAAATGCATAAGCTTTAGATAAATTTACTACCCTATGAGTGATATAATAATATCCGTTGATTACGTTATAATCTTTCAGAGTTTGGTTTTATTTTATTAAAATCATTAAACTTGGGTGGAACCACGTATATTACGTCCCTTTGCATAATGCAAAGGGATTTTTTTATTGAATAAGCTATCAACTAGTACGAGCATAGTTTTACGTAGCGAGTAGGGTTTTAAAATAAGCTTTCAAGCAGTAGATTGATAGATTATTCGAGATAATTATTGAATAAAACAATTATATAAAGGAGAATTTTACTATGATTAAACTGAATTTAAAAGGCGAAGTAAAAGAATTTGAAAAAGGAATTTCAGCTTTAGATGTAACAAAAAGTATATCTGAAGGTTTAGCACGTAACGCTATGGCTGTAAAATTTAAAGGCAAAGTAGTAGATTTACGTACAAATATAGATGAAGATGGAGATTTTGAAGTTTTAACCTTTGATGATGTAGACGGTCAAAAAGCTTTCCGTCACACTACTTCACATATATTAGCTCAAGCAGTTAAAAAACTTTTCCCATCAGCAAAACTTGCTATTGGGCCTGCCACAGTAGATGGCTTCTATTATGATTTTGACTTAGATAGAGCATTTACAAGTGATGAAATCGAAAAAATTGAACTAGAGATGAAAAATATAGTTAAAGAAGCTTTACCTATTGAAAGTTTTTCACTTTCTCGTAAAGACGCATTAGACCTTGTAAAAGATGAACCATATAAGATAGAACTTATAAACGACCTACCAGAAGAAGAAACAATATCTTTTTATAAGCAAGGTGACTTTATAGACTTATGTCGTGGTCCACACCTTTTTAATACAAAAGTAGTAAAAGCAATAAAGCTTTATAGCGAAGGTGGTTCTTCTGGAGCATATTGGAAAGGTTCTGAAAAAAACAAGATGTTAAGCCGTATTTATGGTACATCTTTTCCAAAAGCAAGTGAACTTACTGCATACTTAGATGCACGTGAAGAAGCAAAAAAACGTGACCATAATAAACTTGGACGTGAACTTAACTACTTTACAACTTCAGATATAATAGGCCAAGGCTTACCTTTATTTAAACATAATGGTACAAAGGTTATTCAGACTTTACAACGTTTTGTAGAAGATACAGAAGAAGCATGGGGCTATGAGCTTACTCGTACACCTTTTATGGCAAAACCTGACCTTTATAAAGTTTCCGGACACTGGGATCACTATAAAGATGGTATGTTTGTTTTAGGCGATGAGGAAAAAGATGATGAAGTATTTGCACTTCGTCCTATGACTTGCCCATTCCAGTTTTCTATTTATAATTCTGAGCAACATTCATATAAAGATTTACCAAAACGTTATTCAGAAACATCTACTTTATTTAGAAATGAAAATAGTGGTGAAATGCATGGTATTATTCGTGTAAGACAGTTTACTATATCAGAAGGTCACCTTGTAGTTACAAAAGATCAAGTGCGTGACGAGTTTAAAGGTTGTGTAGCTTTAATAAAGTATATGATGAAAACTTTAGGTATAGCCGAAGATGTAACATATTGCCTAGCTAAATGGGATCCTAATAACAAAGAAAAATATTTAGGTACTGCTGAAAATTGGGAAAAAACTCAAGATGATATGAGAGTTCTTTTAGATGAACTTGAGCTTAAGTATACAGAAGAAGAAGGTGGAGCTGCTTTTTACGGGCCAAAACTTGATATCAACTTTAAAAATGTTCACGGAAAAGAAGATACTATTATTACAGTGCAAATAGACTTCTCTTTAGCTGAAAGATTTAATATGACATATATAGATGCTGACGGTAGTAAGCAATATCCTGTTGTATTACACAGAACATCTCTTGGTTGTTATGAAAGAACTTTAGCTATGCTTATTGAAAAATACGCAGGTGCGTTCCCTACTTGGCTTGCTCCTACACAGATTAAACTTTTAACTTTATCAGACACATATAACGACTATGCTGACGAAGTAGCTGACCTTATGAAAAAATCAGGCATAAAAGTTTCTGTTGATAAACGTGCAGAAAAAATAGGTAAAAAAATACGTGAAGCTCGTTCAGAAAGACTTCCATATATTGCTGTTATAGGTGAACAAGAAGCTGAAAACAAAACATTATCTATCCGTTCTCGTAAGGGTGAAGAAGGTGCAATAGCAGTGTCTACAGTTATTGACAGAATAGTAGATGAAACAGTAAAAAGAACTTTAAACGTTCCATCTACAAGTGCTGAATAAATAAATTTATAAAAGGTTGTAAAATCATTTTGATATTTACAACCTTTTGCAAATTTAATTCTAATTATATTGACCTTTTTTATAAAAATACTAATATTATAAATCCAACACATTTCTCTTTTTTAAAGACTCAACTATAAAAGCTGACAATATCGCTCCACCTATAGAAGAAATTAAAAAAGGAATTATATACACATAAAATGCTATATCACTTACAGACTTACCCATAACTAGTATTGCAACAGGATATGCAATGGCACCTCCTAATATACCTGTTCCAAAAACCTCACCAAGATATGTAAGCCATGTATTTTTAGTCCTTTTAAATACTACACCTGCAATCAAAGCACCAAACATACTCCCAGGAAAGGCTAAAACGCTTCCTAAACCAGCAATATTTCTGATTAAACTAGTTACAAATGCAACACATACGCCATAAGTTGGGCCAAGCAATACAGCACAAATTATGTTAACCATATGTTGAATAGGTGCACATTTACTACCAAGTATAGGAAAAGAAAACAAGCTACCTACTACACCAATGGCACATAATAATCCAGCAATAGCAATTTTTTGATTTTTATTTTTCATCATTTTTCTCCTCACATATATTAATTCCATTAGGAGAGTGCTGATAAAGGATAGAAAAAAATATTACTGCACAAAAATTAGCGTTCGTATGGAATAAAATTAGCACTCGTTCCTACGAAGGTGCTGTTAAAAGTTAGAAAAAAATTAATTTAGGATTTTTTCAATAAGATAATATCAATTTTTTTCTTTTTGACTTTACAGCACCTTCATTATTCGCTGATTTTATGCTATCTCACTATTTTTGTGCCATTGTAATTAGTAATATTTTTTTCTTTTTTGACTTTTTCAGCACCCTCTCCCATTAGAGTTACACTAAACCATTTAGCTTAGCTTGACCAACGTTACAAGTTAAAGATTTTACCTACAACAGATTATTTTATTAATTATTATGTGGTTTATATCATTTGATTAAAGAAACAAATTTCAAGGTTGGCAACTTCTTTAAATATTTTGCTATACCTAAAAAAACTGTTGTTAATGCCAAAATCATCTATCATTTTAATATACTCTACAGTCAAATCAACATAACTATCAGAATTATACGCATTTATCCATTCGTAATAAGGGTTATCTCTTGAAATATTATGACTGCATATATTTCTACCAAACTCAGCATAACCAATAAAGCAAGGTGCTAAAGCAACTACTTTATCTTCAAATGTTCCATTATTAAATATTTCTTCAAAATAGTTTATATAATTTTGAGTTTCTTTTGATGGTTTAATACAGTCCATATTTTCTACATATTTTTTGTGTAGTAAATGTTCTTCATCACATGATTTTGCCATCTCCATAAATATTTGTTTACTACTCTCATAAAACAGCTGCATTACGTATTTTTTATAACTGAGAATGTACAAATAATCTTGTCTTATATAATCTTTAAATTTATCCATATCAATTTGGTTGTAAATAAGACCATTTTTTATTTTATGATTTACATAACTTTCCCATGTTAATTGATTATCCATTATAAGACTTTTATATAAACTATTATTTGTTACATTTACAAAATGGTTAAGTGGTCCTCTACCATTCCCTAAGTTAAGCATTTTGTCAATTACATTTGTAATGAATACTTTTGCATTTGTAACACTTTCTAAAATAGACTGACCATCTGCAACATTACAAGCGATTGCCGATGACAATGTGCAACCCGTTCCATGAGTATTTTCATTATTAATTCTTCGACCTTTTAATATATGTATATGTCCATTATCGTATAATAAATCATCGCAATTATTTTGAGAATGTCCACCTTTTATTAATATACTACCCCCATATATTTTCTTTATTTTATCAATAGCAATGAACATATCTTTTTCAGAATTTATTTTCATATTAGATAACACTTCTGCCTCATATAAATTTGGCGTAATCAAGGTCGAAAGAGGTAATAAATTTTTAATTATTGTATTAATAGTATCATCTTCTAATAGTTTCGATCCACTTGTAGAAACCATTACAGGGTCATAAATAATATTATTACAATTATAAAATTTTAATCTATCGCAAACTGCAATGATTATATCTTTATTTGATACCATTCCAATTTTTACTGCATCGGGTACAATATCAGTAAAAATTGCATCTATTTGGCCAATAACCATTTGCAAATCAGTATTACTAATATTTGTAACACCTACAGTATTTTGAGCTGTCAAAGCTGTGATAACAGACATACCATACATACGATGACTAGCAATAGTCTTTAAATCTGCCTGTATACCAGCACCACCACTACAATCTGAACCTGCTATTGTTAGAATTTTTTTCATATATTCCTCACATTTCCAAATAATCTTTACTTAATTTTAATAAATTTTCAGATGCTTTTTTTATATCTTTTTCAGCAAAAATTGATGAAACAACTGCAATACCAGAAATACCAACTCCTTTTAAAAGTTCAATATTATTTTTATCTATACCGCCTATTCCTACAACAGGAATATTAACAGCATTACAAATTTCTTTTAAAGTTTCTAAATTTACATTTTTTGTATCTAATTTTGTGTTTGTAGAAAATATAGCACCAACCCCTAAATAATCTGCACCATTTTTTTCAGCCAACAACGCTTGTTCAACTGTTTGTACAGATACACCTATTATTTTATCATTACCTAGTTTTTTTCTAGTTTCTATAAGACTATTATCACTTTGACCTATATGTACACCATCTGCATCTATCTCAATGGCGACATTAATATTATCATTTATAACATAAGGGATTTTATATGTATCTGTAATATTTTTGACTTTTCTGCTTAATTCGATAAATGGTGCATCATCAAGATTTTTTTCCCTTAACTGTACAAATGTAACGCCCCCCAATATAGCTTCTTCTACTTGCTTGTCAAGACTTGTATTTTCAGTCCACCTACTATCTGTAACAGCATACAGTAACATATCATTTTTAGTAATTTTCAATTTTCATACCTCCTTTCAAATCTTCATAATTAAAAGTACTCATATTATCAATTAAAGCAACTCTAAAAGAACCATTACCTTGACAGTTTTGTTCTGCTATTTCACCAGATAAACCAAATGCTGATACTGCAAAAGTACAGCTATCTAAAATATTATCATTATTTGTTGCAACATAACAAGCAATCACACTACCTAACATACAGCCAGCACCAGTAATTTTCCCCATAAAGCTACTTCCATTTTTAACTATGTATGTTTTTTCTTTATCAGTTATTATATCAATTTCACCAGTTGCAACAATAATAGAATTCGTATCCTCGGACAATTTTTTAAATAAATTTATGTTACTTTGTAAATTATCTACATTAGTAATATCTTTTTCAAAAACATCGACACCCTTCGTGTTACCAACCCTTAATATTAAGAATTTTAACTCTGACACATTACCTTTAATAACTGAAAACTTAATTTCACTTAATAATCTATCAACAACATCATTTCTAAATTTTGTAGCACCTATTCCAACAGGGTCAAGTACTACTGGAATATTTCGTTTATTTGCTAGCTTTCCGGCAAAAATCATAGATTCTACTGTTCTTGCATTTAATGTACCCGTATTTATAACTAAAGCATCACTAAACGAAATAACATCTTCAATATCTTCTATTTCATCAGACATAATAGGTGAACCACCACTTGCTAAAATTATGTTAGCACAATCATTAACTGTTACATAATTAGTTATAGAATGAATAATAGGTTTACTTTTAGTCATATTTTCAAAAACTTCCTTAAACATTTTTTATCCCCTTTCTTAATAAACCAGTAAATGAACAAATTATTAAAATTATAGCTATAACTGGAATTGTACTACCTACAACAGTATCAACACTAAGAAAAATTCTATAGACAATAACCCCAATCACCCACAATACAATATTAATTTTACTTCTTGTTTTATCAAACTCTGTATTTTTAGTGATAAAATAATCGGCAATCATAACAACTGCCATTGGTACAAAAACTGCACCTAGCAATAAAAGAAAGCTCTCAAACTGAAATACAGGGAATATCATAGCCATTATCGTTCCTATAATACAAACAATATAGCATACAACTTTTTGGTTTGCATTTTTAAAAATATTTACTGTACTCTCTCCAGCTGAATATACATCTAAAAATGTAGTAGTAACAGTAGAAAATATTACAATAATCATTGCCATTAAGCCAAGTCCTGATGAAACTAAAATTTCAATTATATCAGAAGTGCCAAAATTTATTGCAGCACCTAATCCAATTATGTACATAAAACAACTTCCTAAAAAATAACTAATTGCTGAAATCAAAGTTAGTTTTACAGGTTTATCCGTACCCTTTGTGTAATCTGAAATCAAAGGTAGCCATGAAAGTGGCATTGCAATGGACAATTCCATAGCTAATCCAAAACTTATACTTTCATTTAAGTTTTTAGTAGATAAATCACCATTAAAAACAATATAGCTTAAAATAAGGCTAAGTATAAATAATAATCCAACTGCAACTATGCTTATCTTAGATATATTCTTTAGACCAGCAAATATCCAAATACAAATCATACAACCGATTACAATACACCAAATATAAGTATTTTGTACTCCTGTTGCAGAATTCATTGCATCGGCTCCACTTATAATCATTATTGCCGTCCACCCAATTAATTGTAGAACATTAAATAATGAGAAAAAAAGAGAACCTTTCCGACCAAAGGCAATTTCAGTACTTTCCATGGCACCTTTGTTTTTTTTAGCACCTATAAGACCAAAATAGAAAAATAATATACAACCTATCAAGTGACCTAAAATAATTGATAAAACACCCTTACTAAACCCCAATGGTTCAATCATAGCCCCAGTCATAATTTCAGTAATTACTATAGCAGCACCAAACCACAATAAAGTACCACCTAATAATGTTAATTTTTCTTCTTTCATAATTCCTCCTTAATTTTTTTAAAATTTAACAACTAAAATGTACAATAATAAAATATCTAATTTAGTAAACTACGTATTAATAATTTATTTTTCATAATAGGAATAATGTAGATGAAATAGAAACCTTCTTTGAAATTACGAACCATACACGTCTGTTCACCATTTTCAAAAGTCGAAATTTTTTATGCTTCCCATACCAAAACCAGTAAAACTTGCAGATATATGACTTTTCAACGTTACAAAATTCAAGAAATGGCACATTGACTTTTTTCTTTTTCATTATTAATAAAAAAAGATATGTCATAAAGACATATCTCATAAATTCGACATATATTCCCTACGTTAGCATTACCTAAATCAGGTTTAAAGGGTCGAAGTTCAATTACTTCCTCTCAGCCAAAAAAATTAGCTCCCCATATTTTATTGTAATAATTATATCACATTTTTTCTTGCTTGTCATTAGTTTTCACAACATTCACTATAAAATCTCGCAACACTGAAAGTTAAAAATCACAATTATAGGTAAAAATTAAGGTTATAAAAATTCAGTTAAAAAAAATTAATAGGTACAATAAAACACTTTTAAAAATCTAAAAATAACTTACCTACATATTGATTTTAAGCCCTTTACTTTATATGTATGGCTTTATTGTAAGCCATTATTAATGATTTAAGTTTTGAAATGCCTTAAATTTATCTACCCTTATGCAAACAAATTTACAACTTGGCAACGTTGCCATAAGAAAACCCTTGCAAACACTAGGTTTACAAGGGTTTTTGTAATTTTTATAAAAATAGAAAATACTATCTTTTTGAGAACTGAGGTGCACGTCTTGCACCTTTTAAGCCGTATTTCTTTCTTTCTTTCATACGAGGGTCACGAGTTAAGAAACCAGCAGCTTTTAAAGCAGGTCTTAATTCAGCATCAGCCTCAAGTAAAGCACGAGAAATACCGTGACGGATAGCACCAGCTTGACCAGTTGGGCCACCACCATGAACGTTAACTTTAACATCAAATTTAGCAGTTGTATCAGTTAACTCAAGAGGTTGACGGATAATTAATTTTAAAGTTTCAAGACCAAAATAATCATCGATATCTCTTTTATTAACAGTAATTTTTCCAGTACCAGGTAATAAGTATACTCTTGCTACAGAGCTTTTTCTTCTACCAGTTCCATAATATCTTTCCATAATAAAATCCTCCTATCCTTAACCTTTAATTACAAGTGTTTCAGGTTGTTGAGCAGCGTGTGGATGCTCAGCACCAGCATAAACAAAAAGTTTACTGTACATTTGTTTACCTAAATATTTTTTAGGTAACATACCTTTAACTGCGTGTTTAATGGCTTCTTCAGGTTTCTTAGCCATTACTTCGCGTAAAGTAGTAGTTTTAAGACCACCAACATAGTCAGAATGTTTTCTGTAAAGTTTTTGATCAAGTTTCTTACCTGTAACAACGATTTTATCAGCATTAACAACGATGATATAATCGCCAGTATCAAGGTTAGGTGTATAGATAGGCTTATGCTTACCTTTTAACATATGTGCTATTTGAGTAGATAAACGACCTAAAGTTAATCCAGATGCGTCAACTACATACCATTTTCTTTCAATATCAGCTGTTTTAGTGATATAAGTAGTTCTCATTATAGTAACCTCCTAATTTGTAAACAAATACTCTTCTGTTTTCGGGGCTAATCGAATTTCAAAAGTGGGTTTAACAAATCGATTATACCTCATTATATGGTACTTGTCAACAGTTTTTTTCATAATATTCTATTAAATTCTGTAGCCATATAGTTATTATCTTAGATAATCTTGACAAAAGTTATATAAAGTGATATAATTTCTAGTTGGATAAAAACTAAATATTTTGGAGGATTTTGTATTATGGAAACAGTTACAGGTAAAGCTAAGTACCTTTTAGCCTTTCAACACGTATTAGCTATGTTCGGTGCAACAGTTTTAGTACCAGCGCTTACAGGCCTTGATCCTAGTATAGCTATTTTTACTGCTGGTGTAGGAACATTGCTTTTTCATTATTGCACAAGTGGTAAAATACCTGCCTTTTTAGGTTCAAGTTTCGCATTTATATCAGCAGTATCCTTTGTACTCGCAAGTGAAGGTATTGCCTATGTTAAAGGTGGTGTAATATGTGCAGGTCTAGTTTATGTAGTTATGTCTTTAATCATTAAAACATTTGGTGTAGACAAAGTAAAAAGCTTTTTCCCTCCTATTGTAAATGGTCCAATCATTATGGTTATCGGTTTACGTTTAAGTGGTACAGCAACAGGTATGATAGGTATATCAGCTGAAGGAACAGATTTTTATTCCTTAACAGTAGCCTCAATCGTTGTACTTACAATGATAACAGTTTCAATATTCGCAAAATCTTTCTTTAAAATGGTTCCTATCCTTATATCTATAGGTGTAGGCTATATAGCAGCTATACTTTTTGATGTTTTCTTAGGAACAGAATTTATAAATTTTACAGTTGTAAATGAAGCAACATGGATTGGTTTTTCAGATAGTGCAATGAATACACTTTTAACTTTGCCAAAGTTTAGTGTTTCAGGAGTTCTTGCAATAGCACCAGTAGCACTTGTTGTTTTTATGGAACATATAGGGGATATTACAACAAATGGTGCCGTAGTAGGTAAAGACTTTTTTAAAGATCCGGGTATACACCGTTCTATGTTAGGTGACGGTTTAGCTACTTTATTCGCTGGTCTTGTAGGTGGTCCTCCAAATACTACATACGGTGAAAATACTGGAGTTCTTGCAGTAACAAAAGTATATGACCCAAAAATTATACGTATTGCAGCAGTTTTTGCTATTGTATTAAGTTTAATCGGTAAAGTTAATGGCTTTATTCAAAGTTTACCTACTGCAATAATGGGTGGTATTTCTATTATACTATTCGGTATGATAGCAAGTATTGGTATCCGTACTTTAAAAGAAGCTGAACTTGACTTCTCACATTCAAGAAATCTTATGATAGCATCTATTATATTTGTAACAGGTATCGGTATCGATTCTTTAATTTTATCAGGTGGCTTAACTATATCTGGCTTAACAATAGCAGCTGTACTAGGCGTTGTTTTAAACAAAGTTTTACCAGAAAACGTTTAATATATTTAAGGTAATATGGAAGATTAATTTTTCATATTACCTTTTTTATTATGTTACGAGTGTATATATGGCTTTATCAGCATCTTCGACATCTTAGGAGGTGCTAAATAAAAGTTAAAAAAGCTTTAAGAACCGTTACTAAATTTAAAACAAAAAAGGGGTTATACGAATGATTTTCGCATAACCCCTTTTGTAAACAGCTTTTATTTAATTTATAATAATTCAGTAATTAATTCTAATGAGCTTTTTGGTGAAAGATATGCTACAGGAATATCAAAAACAGACTTTGCACCTGTTACACCTTCTCTATTAAGTCTAACAACAGCACGTGCATAAGCTACAAGAGCACTTCCTGTAAATTCAGGGTTACTATCAAGTTTTAAAGAAAACTCAATAATCTCTTTATTTTCGTTGTCATATCCTGTTGTTCCACTTCTAAATACAAAACCACCATGAGGCATTTTGCTATGATTTTTGTCTAATTCCTCTTGTGTAATAAAATTTACAACTGTATCATAATCACTAAAGTAGTTAGGCATATTTTTAATTGTTTCTTCAATTTTTACTTTATCAGCATTTTCCTCAGCTACTATAAAACATTCACGTAAATGTTTTTCTCTTGTAGAAAGAACAGGATTTTCGCCATTTCTAACAGCATTAATAGCTTTTTCTACTGGTATAGTATACTGTTTACCATCTATTACACCTTCAACACGACGAATGGCATCAGAGTGTCCTTGACTTACACCTTTTCCCCAGAAAGTATAATCTTTACCTTCTGGTAAAATAGCACCAGACATCATACGAATTATAGAAAATAAACCCGGATCCCAACCTACAGAAATAACACTAGTTGTTCCAGAAGCTTTTGCTACGTCGTCAACTGACTTAAAGTATTCAGGTATTTTTGCATGAGTATCAAAACTGTCTATAGTATTAAAATGCTTTGCAATATTAGGAGTTTGTTCTGGTAAATCTGTAGCTGAACCACCACAAAGTATCATAACATCAATTTTACCTTTAAACTCTAATATATCATCAATAGACTTTACAGTAACATTAGACGTTTTTGGTTTTATGCCTTCTGGATTACGACGAGTAAAAACTGCAACAAGCTCCATATCCTTATTTTGCATAAGGGAAGCTTCCACACCACGAGCAATATTACCATAACCTACAATACCGACTTTAATATTCATACCAAAATCCTCCTAAATATTCAATTTTCAAACTATAAAAGTTCTTATTAAAATAATACAACTATTTAGAAAAGTTGTCAATAGTGCCATTTGATTTTGTTAATTCAGTATAAAAAAAATAAATTTATGATAAAAAATTTAATCATATGGATAATATTTTTAAGTTAAAATTATATCCCAAGAAAAATAAATAAAAAAATAAATAAAAAAATTATTCTTTATCAGTTATAATTAGGTCAAGCATATAAAACAATTCGTCAAAAGTTAAACTATCACTATAGTTATATCCTTTAGAATCATCGAATAAAACGAGATCATATGCTTTAGCAATACTATTTTTATTACCTTCAGATACAGTACTAATATTTGGTACATCTGTTAATGTACTTGTTAAAGTTGCTCTTTTGCCTGTTGCTTTTTCATAAAGCTTTAACATAGCAACGATACCATTTTCACGATTTACTGTAGTTCCACTTACAAGTAAACCTGAACGACCTAAGCTTGTATAGTCGTCATCAGATAATGTATCGTTTATTGCAACTTCATTTTCACCTTTTATTATGGCTAATATAATATTGTTCATTTGAGTACTATTTACACCTTTGTTTCCGTCAAAGGAATCAATATCAGTAATAAGTAGTTCTTTTGCAACATTATAATAATAATCTTTTTGGTTTTCTGTACCTGTAGTTATAGCAGAAGTAGAACCAACTGCAACATAAGTATCTAGGTTTTTAGAAGAAAACTCCAAAGCACCATTATCTTGATCTAAAGTTGATGGTACATAAGCTAAAGAATCTGTACTTGTTACCGTATAAACATTTACGTTTTTATCAACTGTAGTTGCCTTATCCGTCAAAAATAAAGACATATCTAAATCATTTGGCATTTTTTGAAGTTCTTTTTCCAAAAGAGGCGTAGACACAATTAAACTTAAATCTTGAGCTACACTTTCCACACTTTGACCATTAGTAAGACTTTTGCTTAAATCTGGTACTTCATTTGCTATAAGAGATACACTTGTATTTATACCATAATCCTTTACATTTTGACTTACTAAAAAGTCATTAAAATCAGCAAAATCATATGTTACAAGTAAATTATCATTTTTAACTGTAAGTGTAGTTTCAAAAGTATCGAAAGTATTTAATATACTGTAAGGTAATGTAACTTTACGATTTTTAATATCTTCATAGTTATAATTTGTTAAATCTATTAGGAAGTCATAATTACCATTAGAAGCTAGTTCGCTTATAAATCTTTGGTCAACCAAGTTATTATTTGCACCCGTTGAGTCAACTCCACCACTTCTAAATACGTATTCTAAAGTACCAGTAGAACTGTCAAAAGTTATGTCAAAGTTACTATCAGGAAGTGGATATTTATCAGGATCATTGAATCCGTCATATTCATCACGATCTTCACCAGTTGTATAAGTATAAACCTTTGACCAAGGTGAATATGCACGTAAAATATCAAAGTTGTCAGGAGTTAAACCACTATCATAAGCTATTATTGTAACTTTATCTAAAAAATCAGCATAAGGGCTAAGTTCTATTTCATATGAATAATAAACGTTAGAACCCATACCACTTCTTTCTACTGTTAATACTGTACGTACACGTACATAGTAGTCTTTAAAAGCTTGTAAGTTGTTAAATTTACTTCCTACAAAACGTTGTGCATTTAGGTCTTGTAGAACTTCGTTTGTACTATAAGGAACTATCCAGTCATTTTTAGTACTTTGGTCTGGATATATTCTCGCCCATTCAAAAATTAAATGATTTTTACCTACTGCCTCATAGTCTAAGCTGTTAGCAACATTTATATTTTCAAGAGATTCATCAGACATTAAGCTAAGGCTTGTTGGCGTTGCAGGTGCTGTTATATCTTTTGTAGTTATAGCTACAGCAGAAGACCACGCACTTGCTAAAGAGCCTGAACGATTGTTTACCCATAGATAATATGTTGTTTTAGGAAATAATCCTTCTACAGTATAATAAATGTAATATTCATTACTGTTTGCTATAGCTTCAACTTTACCACTTGCACGTAAAGTTGCATCTTTTATAGAAATACCACCGGCAGAATAATCTTTTAAAAGATTTGAAATTCTAAGCTCATTTGTATATAAATCTGTAGTTCTATATCGTACTGTTACAGAAGTATCAGTGCTTGAAACTTCTTCTAATATAGGTGATGTTGGCGTTACTGGTGTTTCTGTAATAGTTGATGTAGTTGTACCTATAACATACTGTGGTGTATATGTGTAATATCTTACACCGTTATAAGTAAAATAACTTCTTACTATAATCAAGTAGCTCGTATCTGGCTCTAAAGCACCACCACTTGACGTGGAGTTAACAACATAATTAAATGTAGTGTCCGTTGATGTAGGAGAAATATCTGTGAAAGCTGTTTCAAGGTCAAGACTTGCAAGATATGACTCATAGTCCGATACTTCATCATATTTTACTACATGAATTTGTGAACCTGAATCAGAGTAGTCTACATATCTAATAGGTATAGTATCCCAGTTGCTTACGCCCATAGATTTTAACTTTTCACGTATAGAAGACAGTTGATCTTCATTATGATAGTTATTTAAGTATAAAATCTTATTTATATCTGTAATAGAGGAAACTTCACGCTCACCAAAAAGTAAGTTTCCATTACTATCAACACCTACTACAGAATGCCATGTACTAGGTTCTTCCTCATCACTTACTTCAAACCACGTTTTATCCCATTCTATAGCTATTGTTGTTTCCGTTACGACTTCTGCACCGTTTTCATCAAGTTGTATCTTAAGAGGTGGTCTTTGTAATGCCTCTGGAGTTGTAGATATGTTTCCACTTGGTGGTATATATACAGAAGAATAAGCCGAGTCAGATGGTATTTCCGTTACACCTTTTCTAAAAGCTTGTATTTTAATATAGTAAACTTTGTTTTCTTCAAGAGCTACCATTTCAGGGTAACCATTTTCATAAGTTACATATTGATTGATATTTTTAAAAGCTGAAATGTCTTCAGAGTCATATACTAAAACATCTTTAGAGTTACCTTGTGCATCTAAATATTCTTCTACACTACTCGATAACTTTACTGCATCAAGAGGTGTATCGCTTTGAGAATTGTTATAAAAATAATCTAATATATTTGAATTATTAAAGTTTGACATACTGTCCGTTACCCAAACTTTATAATAAATGTTTTTATCTTCAAACATACCTTCAAAAGGTGCAGTAAGGTTTGATTCTTCTGTACCTAAAGGATTTCTAACAAAGCTATCCCAAGTCATATTAAAATAAGGTAGGTCACTCTTTCCTGCTACTACATCTCTTATAATTGGACTATAAGGTGCAAATTTATCATAACTCTGGTCATATACAGCTATATTTGAAGTCATAACCGTATCACCAGAAGTTGCGACAAATTGATAATACATAACAGTTTGGGGGGCTTCTTCTATCCATGAAACTACGTTAAAATTTTCAATTATAGCAACTAACTTTTTACTACCCGTAAGGTTTTCACCATCTAAAGCAGTATCAGAGTATAACTCAAGTTTGAAATCACTTGTTGACATAGTAGTTGGGTCAAAAGCGTCCCAATATAATTTTATAAATTCAGCATTTAATGTTTCAATATAAAGATTTGGACTTACATATATACCATCAACTCTAAACTCATTTTTTGAATAAGCTATGTTATAGTCTTTGTCGCTAATTTTAATTGATGACTGAGGAGTTTCACCTGTAACTACACCTCTTAAAGTGCTACCATTATAAACAGGTTCTATTTTAAAAGAATAAAACTTACCTACTATAAGGTCTGGCATCGTATACTTATAAATAAGCTTACCATCACTTAAAGTTGCATCTTGCGTTTTAATGTCTATTCTGTTTCCACTTGTTGCGTTTATAGTTGTACCTGTTGACTTATCAGAAACACTATAAAAAACAGAATATGTTGAAAAAGGAACATAGTTACCTTTTTTTGGATTACTCCACTCAAAAGTAAGTTCACGACCATTAACAGTAACATCAAAGTCTAAGTCACTCATAAAAATTGATTCTTGTTGGTCTGCTATAGCAGTTTCTTGACTTGCATCTGTAACATCACCTGTTTCTGTATTCATATGTTGGTGTGTTGTTATTACTTTATGGTAATAAAATTTACCTTTGTCAAGTTGTTTTGATATATTGTAAGTATATTTTTCTTGTACATCACTTATTGTATCTAAAACCTCTGCATTTGTTGTACCTTCTGGTCTAAATGTTACTTGATAGTAAAATTTTGTTTTACCATTTTCTAAAACATTTGTAATATTAGGCCCATCTGAAATTCCACTATCTGTAGCTTTATTCCAACTTAATATATAGTTATAGTTATTTTCAGATTTTGAGCTATCAAAAGTTATACCAAGATTTGATATTGCTTTTTGTTTATCTGCATAAACTGTTGTACTTGGTAATGCTGTTGTAGATAAAATCATAATTAAAACAAAGGATATTATCTTTTTAAAACTAAAGTTTAAATTCAAGGTTTTACCTCCCTTAAAATATATTTATTTTATAAGAGCTAAAATTTTAAAGCTTATAGCAGATAAAATTTTAGCTCTTATGGTGACCTCTAAAAACTCGCTTGATTTAATTTTCTTTAAAATTTTAAATAGTTCAAGAAAGCTTCGACAACACATAACAGCGTGTTTCTGCTAGGAGAAGCTGACGCAGAAATTTTGAAAATTTATAGAAAATTAAAAATAATGGGGTTTTTTGGAGGGTGCTGATAAAGGATAGAAAAAAATATTTGGGAGTTTTTCAATAAGATAATTTCAATTTTTTCCTTACTCACTTAACGCAAAATCGTTGTGTTGCTTGTTCGTAAGGTCGCACTGCCTGGCAGATGCTTAAAAAATTTTCATTGTCTAATTGAAAATTCTCCTCTTTACTGCACAAA
>JBKECM010000191.1:0-21261 GCA_047974615.1 Lachnospirales bacterium | reverse complement strand
TTTTTTACAACATTTTAAAGTTTATTTCATTTATGCAATCATAAATATTTACATTTGCGATAAAAAATGTTATAATAATAACATATTTTTGTTGCACAAATTTTTAATAGAAATACTTTGTATAGTATTTCTATATTACATTCAATTTTTCAATGTATAAAGGAGAGAAAATATGGGATCAAAAAAAATGAAAGCTTTAGTTAAAACCTATGATAAAAGAGGTTTATGGTTAGAGGAGGTTGATGTTCCTGTTATATCTGACAACGAAGTCTTAGTTCGCGTAAAAAAAGTTTCTATTTGTGGTACAGATGTTCATATATATGACTGGAACGAATGGGCACAAAATACAATTCAAATTGGTATGACTGTAGGTCACGAATATGTAGGTGAAATAGTAGAAATAGGTTCAGATGTTAAATCTTTAAAAATTGGAGATATTGTAAGTGGTGAAGGTCACCTTGTTTGTGGTGAATGTAGAAACTGCCGTGCAGGCAGATACCACCTATGTAGAAACACAAAAGGCATTGGTGTAAATATTAATGGTTGTTTCGCTGAATATGTAAAAGTACCAGCAGTAAATATATGGAAAACAAAACCAAATGTCAATGAAGAGCTTTATGCAATATATGATCCATTTGGAAACGCTGTACATACGGCACTTTCCTTTGATATTTTAGGTGAAGACATTTTAATTACAGGTGCAGGTCCTATTGGAGTTATGGCTGCCTTAATATGTCAACATATACAAGGACGTCACGTTGTATTAACAGACGTAAACCCACTTAGAATTGATTTAGCTAAAAGACTTGGAGTAAAACACGTTATAAATACAAAAGAAACTACTGTTGCTGACTATCAAAAAGTTTTAGGTTTAAGAGAAGGCTTTGACGTTGGACTTGAAATGAGTGGAAACGAACGTGCCTTAAACGATATGATTACAAATATGAAACATGGTGGTAAAATCGCAATGTTAGGTATACAAGATTCAAATGCGAGCGTTAACTGGAACGATGTTGTATTTAAGTGTCTTCATATTAAAGGTATCTATGGACGTGAAATGTTTGAAACTTGGTACAAAATGGAAATGCTTATTGATACAGGCTTAGACATAGGCAAAATTATAACTCATCATTACAAATTTGAAGAATTTGAAAAAGGTTTTGAAGTTATGTTCAGTGGCGAAGCAGGAAAAGTTATTTTAGATTTAGAATACCTATGGGAGGGTAAATAATGAGAGTAAACTTTTATGAAGAAACAAGAAAAACTTTAGAAAATCACGAAAAAAATGGTACTTACAAAAAACTTAATTCACTACAAAGTCCACTTAATAGTACAGCAATGGTTGAAAACTTTGGTGAAAGAATTATTATGTGTAGTAACAACTATATTGGTATGAGTAACCACCCATTTGTTGTAAAAAAAGCACATGAAGCTTTGGATAAATACGGTTGTGGTGCAAGTTCAGTACGTTTTATTTGTGGTACTTTTGAGATTCATAAAGCATTAGAAAAAAATATTGCTGATTTTTTAGGTTTTGAAAGCTCATTAACATATACATCTTGCTTTGCAGCAAACAATGCTGTAATTCCAGCACTTTTAAATGATGGTGATACTGTAATATCTGATGAATTAAATCACGCTTCAATTATTGATGGTTGTAGACTAGTAGGTAAAGGTGTACTTAAAAAAGTATACAAACACTCTGATATGGCATCTTTAGAAGAAAGACTTATTGAAACAAAAGATTGTGGCACTGCCCTAGTTGTAACAGACGGTGTTTTCTCAATGGAAGGCGACATTTGTAAATTACCAGAGATTATTGCCCTTTGTAAAAAATATAAAGCGTTACTTATGGTTGATGACTCTCACTCAACAGGTGTAATCGGTAAAACAGGTCGTGGTACTATGGAGTACTTTAACGTAACAGAAGGTGTTGACCTTATTTCAGGCACACTTGGTAAAGCCTTAGGTGGTGCTGGTGGTGGTTTTATAGCTAGTACAAAAGATGTTACAGAGCTTTTAATTCAAAAAAGTAGACCACATTTATTTAGCAACTCATTACCACCAGTTTTATGTGCAATAGGAAGTGCGAGTATTGACTATTTACGTGAAAATCCAAATATTGTTACAACTTTAAAAGAAAAAACTGAATATATGAGAACAAAACTTAAAGAAGCAGGCTTAAAGCCACTTGAAGGTGATAGTGCAATTATCCCATTAATCTTAGGTGAAACATCTACTGCGATAAAAGCAGCTGAAATAATGATGAAAAAAGGTCTTTATACTACAGGTTTTGGCTTCCCAGTAGTTCCAGAAGGTGAAGCACGTGTAAGATTACAAATTTCAGATACATTAAGCTATGAAGAGCTTGACAAAGCTTTAGAAATTATTATTGATACAATTAACAATATGTAACATAAAAGGAGTAAGAAATTCTTTATTATAGAATTTCTTACTCCTTTTTTAGTATCACTACCTTAAAGTCGTAATCCAGCAACAATTCGTTTTTGTTTAAGTAGCAAATCAAGACCATCATCTATGCTGTTAACCACCATATCTGCACATTGAATAAGTTTACCACTACACCCTTCATCGTTTATTACAGCAACTGAAAGTATAGCACTCTTAAACATCTCAATATCATTATATCCATTACCATAACATATGCAATTTTCATTTCCTAGTTCTTGAACTATTTCAAGTTTATGACTTGATGCCTTATCAGAAGGAAAGCACTTAATAGTAAGAGGTAACCCTTCACATTCTTTTTGTGCATTTCCATAGGTGTCAGCAGTTAAAACATAAATATTATAAAACTCACTTAACTCACTTATCTTATCCTTAATGCTTTCTTTGACTTTACCATCAATAGCAATAGTACCATTATAGTCAAAAACAATATACTTTATTTCTATTTTTTCTCGTCCTGGTATTTCTATTATCATATAATCTCCTAAATTAGATATACTCTAAATATTCTCGACTCAAATCACTATTTGGATTATTAAAAAATGCTTCACATTCACTTTGTTCAATTATTTTACCTTTATCCATAAAAATAATATTATCTGCTATTCTTCTAGCTTGAAGTAAATTATGAGTAACAATAATGATTGTATATTCTTTTTTTAACTCAAGAAGAAGTTTCTCTATTAACACAGTATTTTTTATATCTAAAGCCGAGGTCGGCTCATCTAACATTAAAACATGTGGTGTAACACATAATGAACGGGCTATAGCAAGTCTTTGTTTTTCTCCACCTGAAAGTTTATTTGCAGGCATTTTCAGGTTATCTTTTATATCTTCATATAAACCAACCATACGTAAGTACTTTATGGTATTTTCCACTATTTCTTGTTTATTATAAGAAAAATGGTAATTTAAAACTTGAGTAATATTTTTTTCTACACTAAAAGGAAAAACTACTGGAGTTTGAAAAACCATAGAAATTTTTTTCCTAAGTTCCTCTTTTTGAATATCATATATGCTTTCATTTTTTAGATATATTTCTCCACTAACATTTCCATCGTCCTCATCAGTAATTCTATTAATAGATTTTAATAAAGAGGATTTGCCACAACCAGATTGCCCTATTATGGCAGTTATTTTATTTTTTTCAAAACTACATTCTACTGAATTAAGAATTTGTTTTTTACCATAAAAAAGATTAAATTGTTTTATACTTAAAATATCATTGTTCATACATATCTCGAATCTTTTCAAAATTTATTATTCTTGGCAAAAGATTAATAATCAACATTAGTATCATTAACACAAAAGCAGTACCATAAGCATTTTCAATAGAAATTCCATCAGCTATTAAAAAGTATAAATGGTAAGGTAAGGTCATAAAAGGTTCAAAAATACTATTTGGAACATCGGCAAATAATACGGCACCAGTAAACATAACAGGTGCTGTAGCACCAATGCCATAGCTCATACCAAGAATTATAGCACTAATTATTTGTTTTTTTGTATTAGGTAAAACTATTTTAAATATAGTAAAGGATTTTGTATAACCTAAACTAAGAGCTGTAAGGATAATTTCTTCATTTTCATACTTAAATATTTGTAATAATCTTAAAGTAATGAATGGAATAATCATAATAGCTACTGTTAAACTTGCAGTAAACAAAGATCTTTGAATATTTAGTTTATATATAAATATTGTATAAAAAACAAGTCCGAATATAACCGATGGAAAGCCAGACATAAAAAACAATATAGAATGTATAAAGTTTTTATAAAAGCCTTTTTTTAAATAAAAAAATAAATATATACTTAAAAATAGAGCTATGCCTGAAGCAAACAAACTTGATAATGCACCTAAAAAAATAGTTCCCATTATAGCTGGAAAAATACCACCTTCTGTCCCTAGAGGTAGTCCACGTGGTTTATCAAAAATAAAATTAAAATCAACAACTGCTATCCCTTTTAAGAAAATATATATAAACACAAAAAAAGTACAACCTAAAAGTACTAGGCTGCAAAAAAATATTAAAAATTTAATAAAAAAATCAATTTTTCTCATATGTTTTCATTGTCCATTTTTGGATTATTTTAGCAATACTCATAAGTAAAACTAAAATAATAAGTAGTATTAAATTTGCCGCATATATAGAAGATAAGTGTAAGCTTCCATATTCTGCATTACCCATTTCAAGAGCTGTTAAAGCCGGAATCGTCAATATCCTTTTTAGTAAACGTGGATACAATGGAGAATTGCCTATAACCATCATAACAGCCATAGTTTCCCCCATAGCTCTACCTAAAGCCATAATAAATGAACTATAAATACTTGGCAACAATAATTTTAAAATTATTTTTAGTATTATATACTCTTTTGAATATCCTAAAGCTATTGCCGAAAAGTAATAAGTTTTTTTTATTGAAACAATAGACTCATATATGCTTGAAACACAAAAAGGAAAAAGCATAATTGCAAGCACAATAGCACCTAACAATAAACATTCTCCTGTAGGCATTGAAAAAAAATCTTCAAAGCGAGCAACCAGAACCATTAGTCCTATAAATCCAAATATAACTGAAGGTATTCCTGCAAGCAAATCTATAAAAGATAACATAACACTTACGTATTTTTCCTTTACGTAAAATGCAAAACAAATAGCAGTTGCGATACATAAAGGTAAAGAAATCAATACAGCTAAAAAAGAAACACTTAATGTTCCAAATATCATTGGCATAATAGAATATTGAGGAGAATTAGACAAAGGTCGCCATTCTCCTCTATATTCAAAAAGTGATAAACCAACATTTTTAAAAGACAGCACTGATTCATTTATAAGATGTATTAAAACAACAGCAAAAAGTAGTATAAATATTAGACTTATAACTCTAATAAAATGTAAAAATACTTTTTCCTTCATATATCCACCTTAACTTATTAGTTTGCTGGTACAAAGCCCATTTCTTCTACAACATTTTGTCCTTCTTCCCCAAGTACTACATCTAAAAATGCTTGTTGATGCGAATTTGGTTCACCATCAATAACTAGTAATAATGGTCTTTGTAGTATATATGAACCATCTAAAATTGTATCAACAGAAGCCTCTACACCGTCAAGTTTCATCATAGTAATTGAACCTGCATTTTGTTGTGCAACACCATAAGAAGCATAACCAATAGCATACTCATTTTCAGCAATCTTACTTACTAAAGCACCCATAGTAGGCTCTTGTATAGCGTCAACCTTAACTTCCATATCACCCATTACATTATCTTGAAAAACAGAATGTGCTCCACCACCGATATCACGTGTAATAACAACTATTTCTTCAGCTGGTAATGAACTATCATAGTCACTCCATGTAGCATATTCACCAGAAAAAATCTTTTGTATTTCTTCTGTTGTTAAATTATCAGTAACGCTAGCTAAAGGTCCGTTTGGATTAACAGCTACTGTTAATGCATCTACACCAACTAAATATTCTTGCATATTAGGAATAGCTTCTTTTTCACTATCTTTGATTTTTCTTGAAACCATACCAAAATCAGATGTATTATCCATAACACTTTTTGTACCTTGACTTGAGCCACCTATAGCAACATAAATAGCTATATCTTCTTCTGGAAATTCACTATTTACTGCGTCCCATGTTACATATTCTTCATTAAAATCTTGTGCAAGCTTTGCAATAACTGGTCCTAAAGTTGATGAACCATTAAAAAATATTTGTGCCTCAGATACAACATCTTCAGAAGTAACAGTCTCTACTTCCGTATTCTCATTTACAGGTGTTTCCTCTACTACTTGTGTCGCATCTTGTGTATCTTCTGTAACAGAAGCTACATTATTACATGATGTTATAGCAAAAGCTAAAATTAAAACTGTAACTAAATTCTTTTTCATAAAATTCTCCTTGTGTTTTTTGAATAGTTTTTTAAGCATAATAACGTTAAATACTAAAATAAAAAAATTAAATGCTCATTTAACATAATTTTAACATACTTTAAATAGCATTACAATATAAAATTCCTCAAATATTTACAAAAAATAATTTCAGTAAATATTTTCATAATTCAAAAACTATCTTTTTTAAAAGGTAGTTTTTTCAACTTTACAAAATACAATTTCACCATAATTTCTGTAAAAATCAAATAACATAATTGGCTTCATTGCAAAATATAGAAAAATCCCTTTTCATATCGGAATTTTCACTACGTGAAAACGACTTCGTCGCCCTTGTTCGTCGGGTTCTTTACAAAACAACGGCTTTGCGGCTTTTGACAAAAACTATGTAAATGGCGTCTTTTTTTGCCATTTCAGGCGTTTGTCAAAAAGTATGAAAATTTGATTTTTTCTTTTGCAAAGTGCCATTTCTTGAATTTTACAACGTTGCCATTTATTAAAAAAGTTGTAGAAAACCATTTCTATGATTTCTACAACTTTTTAAATAATTTATTCAATTAAACTTTTAAGTTTTTTTAATGCTAAATCAAGTCCTCCTACTTCATCTATAAGTTTTTCTTTAAGTGCCTCTTTACCATATAAAATTGTACCTACATCACTAGCTAATATATCAGTATCAAACATAAGTTCACGAAGTCTGTCAAGTTTTATATTTGAATTTTTTATAATAAAGTCAAATATTCTTTCTTGAGTTTTATTTAAGTTTCTATATGTTTGCTCTGAGCCTATAACTAAGCCATTAACCCGTACAGGGTGAAGCATCATAGTTGCTGACTCAGCGATAAAAGAATAATTTGTAGAAACAGCTAAAGGTACACCTATAGAATGACCTCCACCTAAAACAAGTGATACCGTAGGTTTTCCTAAAGTTGCAATAAGTTCAGCAATAGCAAGGCCAGCTTCAACATCACCACCAACAGTGTTAAGTACAAACAATACCCCTTTAACTTCATTGTCTTCTGCCATCTGAATAAGCAAAGGTATAATATGCTCATACTTTGTAGTTTTATTGTTATCAGGTAAAGACATATGACCTTCTATTTGACCAATAATATTTACAAACTGAATACCACTACCTTTTTCACCTATTTTACCAGTAAAATTTTCTAAAGCCTCACAACACCCATTTGCTTCCTTAATTATATTATTATCTTCTTCAATTTTTATATCATCATTAAAATATTTTTTCATTATATTCACCTCATTTTGAAGTATAACCAAAAAATATTTATTTAAACAAATAATAGTAATTATAAATTTTCTAAAACCTTTAATTAAACTTATACTTAATTGTTTCCTTATATGGGTTATCTTTATTTACTATGGGAATAAAAAACCTATCATCATTTATTGCATTTGGTGGATATTGAGGTTCTATAGCCACGCCACAGTGTTTTCTGTTTATTCTATCTTCCAAAACAGTTTCGTTAGGAAAATTATATGTATATAAAACAATAGAGCTATAAGAGGTTTTAATCTTCAAAGTTCTGCCGCTCAACTCATCTTTTAAATATAAATCATAATCACTTTTTGTTTCTTTATCAAGCAAAAACCCATTATCATAGCCACTCATATTTTTTAGATGTGTATCTTTTTTATCATAAAGGTTACCAAATTCTTTAATTTCACTAAAATCATATTCCGTACCCTTAATATCAAAAACATCTGTCGGTATTAGTCTTTCATCACAACCGATATATTTTGTAGCATTAATTTGCAACTTATGCTTCTCAATCGTTACATCATCATCAGCTAAATTGAAATAACTATGATTTGTTAAATTTAAATATGTATTTTTGTCACTAGTACCATAGTAATTTACCGTAAGTTCGTTATCTACAAGAATATATTCAACTGTAATACACACATTTCCAGGATATCCACCTTCTAAATCTTTAGATTCATATGTGAAAACACATTTTTCATCGCCAAAAACTTCATATTTCCACAAAACTTTATCAAAGCCATTTTCACCACCATGTAATGAATCTTTACCCTTAGAGTTTATATCTAAATAATATGTGATACCATCTATATCAAATATTCCGTTTTTTATACGTCCTGCAACACGCCCAATAGTGGCACCTAAATATGACTCGTTAAATTTATCATATTTATTGATATCTAAATGATTTAAGCATATATTTTTCATTACACCATTTTTATTTTTGGTTTTTATTCTATATATTGTAGCACCGTATGGTAATAAATGAACTTCAACTTCACTTGATTTTAAAATAATATACATAATATACTCCTTTTTTTAATTATAACAAAAGTATATCATAAAATAAGTTGAAAATATATATATTTCATTGTATAATTATTATATACTAGTCAAATATTATTTAGTGGAGGCTATAATGCGATATATTAATGAACTACGTGAAGACGAGCATATAATTGAGTTTTACTTTTGCAAGCAAAAACAGACCCTTAAAACAAAAACTGGAAAAAGCTATTACTCTTTGAAATTACAAGACAAAACCGGTGTTGTTGACGCAAAAGTATGGGATATAAACAGAGAAATTCAAACTTTTGAAGAAAACGATTATATAAAAATTCAAGGTGATGTTGTTTCCCATCAAAATAATTTACAAATAAAAATAGGCCGCCTACGTAGAGCATCTGAAGGAGAATATGATCCGACAGATTTTATTCCAACAACTGACAAAGACGTTGATATATTATATAATAATATTTTATCTTATATAAGCTCCTTTGAAAACCAATATTTAAAAGAGCTATTAAATAATATTTTTACAAAAAATGAAACAATAGCATCTTCAATAAAGCAACACTCAGCAGCAAAGAGTATGCACCATAACTATATGGGTGGACTTTTAGAGCATACTATAAATGTTGTTGATATTTGCGACTTTTTAAGCAAAAAGTATTCAAGTGTAAATAGAGATTTACTACTGTCTGTTGCAATGCTACATGATATTGGAAAAATATTTGAACTTTCGCCATTTCCGTATAATGATTATACAGATGACGGACAACTTTTAGGCCATATTATTATAGGAACAGAACTTATTACAGAAGAATCATCAAAAATTAAAAATTTTCCTCATGAATTACAAAGTTTACTAAAGCACTGCATTATTGCTCATCATGGAAAATATGAATATGGTTCTCCTAAACTACCACAAATTTTAGAAGCACTTTTATTACATTTAGCAGATAATATTGATGCAAAATCTAAAATATTTGAAGATGCCATAATGGCAGATCAAACTCAAGGTAACTGGGTTGGATTTAATAGAATGTTAGAAACAAACATAAGAAAAACCGTTTTTTAATAATGTTTAAATTTTGATACATATTTCACATAAATATTTAATGCATTGGATTTTTTTACTATAAATGTTTTTTATTTCCATTAAAAAAGCTATAAAAGTATTCGAAAACGAGTACCTTTATAGCTTTTTAATGTTTTTTATGGCGGAGGTATATGGGAATCGAACCCACCCACGATATACAATACCGCAACTTGGTTTTGAAGACCAGTAGGCACACCAGCTACCTTTCTACCTCCAAACACATTTTACTACAAAAAAAAAAATTTGTCAACCTTTAGGTAGACAAACAATATCTTAAATGTTACAATAAACGTATGAATATATTATAAAATTCAATATTTACATATGCTTATAATATTTTCAATAACTTAAGAAATATATTAGTACATAATATAATAAACTAATATTTATATGCTATTTGTTTGGAGGATTGTATGTCATTAAAAAATTTACCAAAAACTGATATTTTTTTAGAAAGTACAGAACTAGCACCCTATTTTAAAAAATTTACTTATCAAAGAATTCTAACAGAAATTAGAAAATCAATAGATAATAAAAGAAATATATTAATAAAATCTTCTACAGAGGAAACTAAAGAAGAAATTTATAATGAACTTCTAAATAGTATAATTAAAAAATTAGATAGTGAAGAAAAAAACTCATTAAAAACTATAATTAATGGTACAGGCATACTCATACATACAAACTTAGGAAGATCTGTTTTAAGCGAAGAAGTTGCTGAAAAAGTTGCGAAATTATCTTCTTCATATACAAACTTAGAATATTCTTTAGAAGAAGGCAAACGTGGAAGTAGAATGTCATATGTAGAAAAAATTTTATGTGATATTACAGGTGCTGAAAGTGCTTTAGTCGTTAATAATAATGCTTCAAGTGTATTCCTTATTTTAAATACATTATCTCAAAACAAAGAAGTTGTGTTATCACGTGGTGAGCTAGTTGAAATCGGTGGCAGCTTTAGAGTTTCAGAAATAATCGAAAATAGTGGTTGTATTTTAAAAGAAATAGGCACAACTAACAAAACCCATGAAAAAGACTATATTAAAGCAACAACTGAAAATACTCAAATGTATTTAAAAGTACACCCTTCAAATTTTAAAATACAAGGTTTTACAGAAGAAGTTTCAGTAAAAGATTTGGTTTTATTACGTGACAAAATTAATGAAGATATTATTGTGGTTGATGATATGGGGTCAGGTGTTTTATTTGACTTAAGTAAGCTAGGCTTAAAAAAAGAAAGACTAGTTCAAGAATCGCTACAAGATGGCGCAGACTTAGTTTGTTTTTCAGGTGATAAGCTTTTAGGTGGCCCACAAGCTGGAATAATATTAGGCAAGAAAAAATACATAGACCAACTAAAAAGTAATCAAATGTTAAGATGCTTACGTGTAGATAAAATGTGCCTTGTAGCATTAATAGAAACACTTAAATATTATATTAGTCAAGATAGTATTCTGTCCTTACCTTTGTTTAATATGGCAACTACTAATATTTCAGATCTTGAAGAAAAAGGTAAAACAATTTTAAATGGTGTACATAACGAGCATTTAACTTTATCATTAAATTCTCATAAAGCTATGTTTGGTGGTGGTTCATTGCCAGAAGAATTTTTTGACAGCATAGGTATATTTATAAAAAGTAATTCTTTAACTTCACAAAAAATAGAAAAAAAACTTAGAGATTTAGACACCCCTATTATAACTTTAATTAATGATGATAATGTTATAATAAATTTAAGTACAATATTCCAAAAAGATTTACAATATATTATTGATACATTAAACAATTTTTAAATTGGCAACGCACAAAAACATACCATGTTCTTTATCAAAATGTATGGTAAAACTACTGATAACAACAAAAAGGTCAGCATAAATACGCTGACCTTTTATAAGGGGAATTAAGCTAAAAATTTCGTGTTTCGGGGACAAAACACTATACTCTATTCGGTTTATGGAGTATCTTAATGAGTATGACTAGATTATAAAATAAATTTTAGCTAATATAATGTAATAATTGTGGCATTTATATGGCAATGATTTTTTTTAAAATTTTTGCTCACTATACAATTAAATACAAATATGTTATAATATATATATACTATTTACATATGAAAGGAGAGCCTATATGCCTAAGGAAAAACATATATCAACTAAAAAAAATAATAATGCTCGTAATGTAATTATCTTTTTAATCGCTTTAGTTGTAATATCATTGGTTGTTGTTAGCTCATTTTTAAATTCTGAACCACAGATGAGTATCATTACCGTATCAGCCTTTGAAAGTGTAAATGACTCCTCTGGAAATCCAAAAAATGTATTTACAACTATGTCACTTATTGGTGAAGATAAAACTATGGATACAATAAACGAAGTTGAACTTCAACGTACAGCAACTATACTTTTAAAAGAAGAAAATTTAGATGACTTATATACTGAAGAAGGTGCAGTTGCCTTTGGTGAAAAAATCAAATCATCTCTAGATATTCCTGCAGAAGTAGATATAATGATGACAGACTTTGCAGTAGGTTCCCTTGCAGACATTTCGTATCAGTCAGCCTATAAAGAAAATAATAATTTAAGTAATAGAGCTAAATATATGGACGGCTTATTTGGCAACTTAAAAGGTGATAAATAAATATAAAAAAACTTTAAATAAATAAAAAAACTTTAAATAAATTTAAAGTTTTTTTTATTTATTTTCATTAGCTATTATATATTTCTAAATCTATGTCATTCTCTTTCATAGCAACAATAGTTGTACAAACAGCATCACCCATAACATTTACAGCAGTTCTTGTCATATCAAGTATTCTATCGATACCCATAATTATACCAATAGCCTCAACAGGAAGTCCTATAGATGTAAGTACCATAGATAACATAACAAGTCCTACACCCGGTACACCTGCAGTACCTATAGATGCTAAGGTAGCAGTTAATATAACAGTTAAATAGTCACCACCTGTTAAAACAATACCGAAGGCTTGTGCTGTAAATACAACAGCTACGCCTTGCATTATAGCCGTACCGTCCATATTTATAGTAGCACCAAGTGGAATAGTAAAAGAAGATATTTTTCTTGAAATACCCATATTTTTTTCTAAAGTATCTATTGAAACTGGAATAGTTGCATTAGATGAAGCAGTAGAAAAAGCAAAAGTTGCTATAGGTACAAATTTTCTAATAAATTTTAATGGATTTAATTTAGTAAATATAAATAACATCAATGAATAAACTATAATAGCTTGTATGCCAAGACCAAGTAAAACTGATGCCATATATTTTATTAAGCTACTAAAAGCAGAAAAACCAAGATTTGCAAACGTACGTGCAACAAGTGCAAATACACCAATAGGTGCTACTTTCATAACCATTAAAGTTATTTTTAACATAACTTCATTAAACTGAATAAAAAACTTTGAAACTACGTCACCTTCGCTACCTATAGTTAAAATACCGACACCAACGAAAATAGCAAAAACAATAATTGGTATCATATCACCGTTAGCCATAGCCCCTATAGGGTTATCTGGTATAAGGTTCAAAAATGTAGTTGTAAGAGGTGTCTTTTCGGCAACAGTCACATCTGCAACTGTTAAGTTTGCCATATCTAGACCAATACCCGGCTTAATTACATTTGCCACAGTAAGTGCTACAACGATTGCAAGAGTAGTTGTAGCTAAATAAAAAGCTACAGTTTTAACACCGATTTTCCCCAATTTTTTAACATCACCTATTGCCATTGTTCCTGAAACTAAAGAAACAAAAACAAGTGGTACTACAATCATTTTAAGTAACTTAATAAATCCATTACCTAAAACATAAAAAACTCCTTCAACCAAAAAAGTGTCTAAAAAATAATTTTCTGGTAGTGCATAAAAGATAATACCAGTAATAATACCTAGGCATAAACCTATTAAAGTTAGAGCAGTTATGCCCAATTTTTTTCCATTCGCCATATTAAATTCTCCCTTTGTTTATTTCATTAAAAACATAATAACACGTTTATGAATTATTTGCAATAGGAAAATTCATTTTTTTGTATTTTTTTGTTAATTGTATAATGATTTTTATCTTTTTGTAATATTCAAAGTTCCAAATTTCATTTTTAAACATTTTGTCTATTTTTCATACTTTGCCAACTTATATATCCATATATATCATTTACAATGAAAACAATAAAACAAATAACCATATTAACATATTGTAAATCGGTAAAAGAAGCGTATATCCATAATACTATTAAAATTAAATCATTAAGCACATAAGCTATAGCATAGTATGGACTTCTTAAAAAAGATAAAGATACGGCAAAAAAACTTGTAGCTATAGATACCGTGCTCACATTAAGATTTGACGTGTTAAATGCTTTTAATATAAAATAGAAAATTATAGTAATAATAGTAGTTAATAAAAAAATAACAACTAATTTTTTTTTGCTAACACTACTAACTTTAACCTCTTGTGTATCTTCATAAGGATTTTTAAGCCAAGAAATTAAAGCAAATAGTCCCATAGGTGCAGACATACATAAATAAGTTATAGCCTCACCATAGTATTTAAATCCAAAAGATATGTAACCGTATAAAATAGCAAATAATATACCAAAAATATGACCATATACATTTCCCTTAGCAACAAAAAGCAATGAAGTAACTCCAACTAAAGGTGCAAACAAAGTTGCAAAAGTAAAATCTTTTGTCATATATGTAGCAAGAAAAATAATTAAAACAGATGTAAACCATAATATTTTATCAAATTTATTTAAACATTTAATTGGATTTTCTTTTAATTTCTTTAGCATTTAATATTCCCTTTCACAAAAAAACATTCACTGCATATCTACAAAGACCTATCGATACGCAAGTGAATGATATACATTCCTACCCGGTGGCAGTTTATTTAATTAAATTTATAATATCATTTAAATTATAAATTGTCAAGTTTTATACTTACTTCTTAACCAATGTCATTAAGTTAAGGAAAATAACTAGTGGCATCATTGCATTTTGCAATTATGCCATATATTCATCTTCCAGCTTCCTAATATCAAATTTTTCGATAAATCCATAATTTTTATAGTATTTCTCTCATAATAGTAAAAATTTATAGTTTCTTTAGTTGCCTTAAAAAATTATCACCAAAAATTTTTTTTGCAACTAAATTTCCAAATTTACTTTCAACTATAGAGAATAAGTAAGGCATAGAAGTAACATCTTTAGCTAAATCATAAAAATCATCTGCTCCATCAAAATCTGACCCTATAGCTATATTATCTTCAGACAAAATTTTAATCATTTGCTCTATATGTTTAGAAAAAGCCGTTTCAAAATCTTCTTTTGTAACAGAACTCGTTTCATTATTAATTAAAAAAGGTAGGTATAAGTTTAAACCAACTAAACCATCTTTTTCTTTTATTAATTTAAGTTCATAGTTTGATAAATTTCTTTTATGGTTTAAAATTTCTTTAGAGTTACTATGACTAGCCATAACTAAAACATTTGTTTTTTCTACTACGTCTTTTATCCCTTTCTTTGAAAGATGAGAAAAATCTACAAACATTTTAAGTTTTTCCATCTCATTAAGTACTTCAAGCCCAAAATCTGTAACACCATACTTGTCACTATAACAGCTACTAGCTAAAGAATTATTATTATTCCAGGTTAGATTTAAACTTCTAACACCCTCATTATAAAAAAAGTGTAAGTTTTCAATACTATTTTCTAATGCTTCGCCCCCTTCAAGAGAAAGCATAGAGCTAATTTTAAAACTATTATAATTTAATAAGAAGTCTTCATAGTTATTTATATGTCCAATATACATACTATTTTTACTTATTTCTCTTTTGTAGAAATTAATAGATTTTTTAGCTCGTTCAAAAGGATTTGATATCTTTGAAAAATTATGCCATATAGCAAAACATTGTATAGGACATTCATAACTTAAAAGTCTATTGATATCAACGGCTAAATTATTTTCTTTTAAAGTTTCTTTTTTATCTTCTGCTTTTGTAATTGTATCGCAATGTAAATCAACGAAAAACATTTCTCACCAACTTTCAAATTTTCTTTTTATTCTATTATATTAAAAAGAAATTTTTAGTTGACAATTTAATTTTTTTAAAGCATTAAAAAAATTTTTATAAGATTTTTCAACACATTCAGCATCTTTTATTACAACTTTTTCTTCACATAAAGTAGAAAGAACACTTAGTGTCATAGCTACTCTATGGTCATTCCAAGTTTCAATAGTTACTCCACCTTTTAAAACTCTATCACCATTACCAATAATTTTAACATATTCACCACAATCACATATATTAGCACCGAGCTTTGTAAGTTCTGTAACCATAGATAAAACTCTATCACTTTCTTTTATTCTAAGACGTGAAATACCATTAACTATAGTTTCTCCTTCACTTATAACACCTAAAGCAAAAATAACAGGAGCAAGGTCAGGCCACTCAGAAATATCAATATTTATACCATAAGTATTTGACTTGTAAAAAATATATTCATCTTCTTTTTCCTCTACTCTAATACCAAACTTTTTAGCAATATTTATTATCTCCCTATCACCTTGAATACTTTTTAAGTTTAGATTACTAACAGAAACCTTTTCACCTATAGCACCAGCTAAAACAAAAAACGCAACTTGTGAAAAATCGCCCTCAACAACAAAATCGCAAGCCTCAAAAGTATCTTTAACTATTTCAAAACTTTCATAGTTATTGTTTAAAACTTCAACACCATATTTTTTTAACACTTCAATAGTTAAATCTATATATGCCTTTGACTCCATTTTATTGGAAATGACTATCTTTTTTTTATTTATATTTTTAAGGTTTGCAAGACCAAAAATCATACCACTTATAAACTGAGAGCTTACGTCACCAACTATATTGTATGTATCGCCCAAAAGTTTGCCGCGTAAAAGCAAAGGTAAATGATTATTTGAAAGTTTTTCATTAAAAATATCGTCTTTATCATATATTGACTTATAAACATTTACAGGTCTTTTTTTCAAAGACTCATAACCATCAAAAATAAATTCTCCACCTATAGACAAAGCAATAGGTATAGTAAACCTAAGAGTTGAGCCAGATTCTTGGCAGTTAAAATATGACTCTTTAATAGTCAATTCTTTAGAATTAATCACTAACAAATCATCATTTTTTATAAACTCAACGCCAAAATTTTCCATAGCATCTATAGTTGCAAGTATATCCTTTGAGTAAGCAATATTATATATAATACTTTGTCCCTTTGATAGTGAACTAGCAATAATAGCTCTATGGGAAATACTTTTAGAAGGAGGTGCTTTAACACTTCCTTTTAATTCACTTTTACTTATAGTAACGTCCATATACCACCTATATTATACCAAACAAAATGTAACCTATAAAATTTATTCCAAGATTTGCAAACATATGCACAATCCATGATGAATATATATTATTACTTTTTTCATTTATAAAATTAAATAATAAACCACCAATAAAAAGTATAATTGTAACAAGCAAAACAAGTATTATATCAAACCAATTAGCTACCATAGCAATATGATATAGAGCAAAAAAAGTCGCACTCATAATCATAGCATAGTTTCTATTTGATAGCTTTTTAAGTTCCAAAAAAGCAAATCCTCGGAAGAAGAATTCTTCTAAAAAAGAATTTACAATAGCAATATAAAAAGAAACCATAATAAAATTATTTTTGTTAACACCAATATCACTTTCTAAAGCTTTTGTAATATTTGATAAGTCAAAAAATGAACCAAGTAAAAAATATCCCCCAACTATAATAGTAAATATAGCTACACCTATTAAAAACAAAATTTTAGCTTGTCCCTTTTTAAACACAAATAAAGACTTAAAATCACTATTTTTATTAAAATAAAAATATAACATAGGTAATGCTAAAAACAGTACAAGCTTAACTATAGCCTTAATGTAATAATCAGGTGAGATTATATAATCGACAAAACTCATAACAATACAGCCAAAAGCAATAATACCTACCAAAATAAGAACTTTTAAATCTTTTATAAAAATTCCCCCCTTATTTCTTTAAAGTAGTTTAACTAAAATTCAAGGTTTATTACTTCCTTAAGTTCTACAACCATATTGTCAATATCACTTTTTTCGATTACAAGTGGTGGTTGAAAAACAACTACATTTCTATTTACGCCACTTTTACCAAGAATAAATCCTCTATTTTTCATTTCTTCTAATATGTTATCTACACGAACATTTGCATTTTCACAAGTAATTTCAATACCAAGCATTAAGCCCATACCACGTATTTCTTTTATATAATTAGATGAAATAGTCAAAAGTTGTTCTTTTAGATATTTTCCAAGTTCAACAGATCTATCAACTAAGTTTTCTTTTTCTATATATTCTAAAATAGCTAAAGAGTTTGCACAAGCTACAGGATTTCCCCCAAAAGTTGATGCAGATGCTTTATTATATACTTTTGCTATTTCTGTTGTAGTTGAAAAAGTAGCAATAGGAAAACCACCACTTAAAGCCTTTGCAGTAACCATAATATCAGGTACAACATCATAGTTATCTATACCAAACATTTTACCTGTTCGAGCATATCCAGTTTGAACCTCATCTACAATCATAAGTACATTATGTTTTTCAAGTAAGGACTTAACCTCTTTATAGTACCATAAAGGAGGTGTCAATATACCACCATTACCTTGTAATGGCTCAACGATAAATGCAGCAATATCATTATGACTTTCGAGAATATTTTTTATACTTTCTACAGAAGCTTTTGCAGAAGTTTCAAGATCTACTCCTTCTTGCCAAAAACCCTTCGCAGTATAAAAAATATCAGGCTCATAAGGGTCCATCTTCCACATAGGTATAGTAGTTGCTGCCATAGTCAAATAGGTACGACCATGTAAAGCATTTTCAATGTTAATGAATTTTTCTTTATTAGTATATCTACGTGCTAGAAGAAAAGCACCTTCATTAGCTTCTGAACCAGAGCAAGTAAAAAAAGTTTTATTTATATTACCGGGTAACACTTCTGCAAGTTTTTTTGCAAGTTTAACAATGTTTTCATCAAGGTATATTATAGTTTTATGTTGTAATTTTTTAAGTTGTTCAATAGTACGCTCAAGTATAAATTCATTACTATGTCCACAAATCATAACAGAAACACCAGCAAAAAAATCTGTATATTTTTTCCCGTCTACACCGTACAAATATTGCATTTTACCATATGAAAAAATAGGAGGCTCGTTATAAAAATACATTTTCACATCAGGAAACATATAATCTTTTTTGCCTTGTAACAATTCATCTCTTAAATCCTTTTCTATCATATTATTCTCCTCCAAAGCTTAAAGCACCATATGTTAAGCCTTTTCTTTGACTATTATATTTTTCAAACTTATCATTTTTCATTGTATTATTGTATGTTTTAATAACTTCTCTAAGTTCATTTGTGTCATAAAAACGTCCGTCTATTCTAAAATGTTTAATATGTTCAAACTTTTGTAATTCTCTTAAAATAGGTTGTAAACACAGCTCTTTTTGTGGAACTAAATGGCTCATTCCAAAACGGTCAAGATATACATCAAAATCTGTTATTTCACTTTTAAGAGTTACTTTATTTGATTTTATATCTTTTTCATCGAAAAAGCCTAACAAATTTCTAGGTGTGTACATTATAGGTGTAATACCGTGAACTATAATTTCAGAATCAACTTTATTTGTTTTAACAAAAGATGCAAACTCTTTTTGCTTAAGTTCAAAACAAGCACAAACTTCTTTTGTATTAAAGTTTTCTTTTATGTATTGTGCAGATTTATTATTATAAACTAAAAGGTTAGTGTCTGTAATCAAATTATGCTTTTTAAAACGTTCAGAACAACCAAATGTAGTATATAATAAGCCATCAAAGGCACCTGTATCAAGAAGTTCATCAACTCTATCAAAATTTTTCTGTTTCATTGTACGTGGTGTAGCTAAATAAATTTCTGTTTCCTTTTTATTTATAGCTAAAATATCTTTTGCATTTAACTCCGAAAATTCTTCAGAAATATAAACACGTGCAACGCCCTCTTCAATAGCCATTTTTAAACTATCAAAATCTTTAACATAAACACTTATTTTCTTTTCAGAAGGAGTACCAACAATAGATATTTCTTCTAAAATTTCATTAGTAACATTTTCAGTTATTTCTTTTATTTCTGAAGGTACACTAAAAGTTTTAATAACATCTTCTCTGTATAAATTGATATTATCAAGTTTAGGGTCACCCATTACAAAGCCTGCAGACAAATCACGTAAACGTGTTTCATATAATATACTGTCATTTTTATCATATGAACCTTTTTCGATAAGGTGGTCTATGGCATCACCATATAAATTTATAATAGGTGCTAAAAAACTAGCATCTCTCATTCTACCTTCAATTTTAAAAGTAGTTACACCACTATCAAAAAGTTCTTCAATATATTCAAAAACTGACAAATCCTTAATGCTAAGAGGGTATAAAGGGTCAACTACAACATCATTATGTTCGATTTTATATTTCCAACGACATACTTTAAAACATCTACCACGACCAGAATTATTACCAAAAACAAAAGAACTTGCATTGCACTGTGCATCTTTTATTGGACACATTTCACCATAGCAAAAATATTCGAAATCCATATTTGTTTCGTTGTAAAATTCTTTTATGTCATTAGCACTACATTCGCGACTTAAGACTATTTTTTCTACAGTATGTTCTTTAAGTAGTTTAATTGTTTCAATATCGTGTGTATTCATTTGAATTGATGAGTGTACTACAATATTTTTAAGTCCCAATTCTTTTATAAGTTGAATTACAGCTAAATCTTGTATAATAATAGCCGAAGGTTTCAGGTCATCTAAAAACTTCAAATATTCTTTAAGTTCTTCTATTTCGTAAGAAGTGATTAAAATGTTTAATGTAATATAAAGTTTTTTTCCATATTCATCTGCAAGTTTTTTTGCTTCAAGTAAATCTTCATTTGTAAAATTATATCCGGGACGTATTCTACGCATCTGGAATTTAACCCCACCTAAAAAAATAGCATCACAATTTGTCTTTACGATTTCTCTAAAAATCTCAATATTACCAGCTGGAGCCATAAGCTCAATAGTTCTACCCTTTAAAACTCTCATTTTACACCTCTATATTTTAATAATTTCATCTATATATATTATATCAAACCCTTATCAAAAAGTAAACAAATTAACTTTTTTACTTTTTATATTAAATTGACAACGTTGCAAAATTCAAGGAATGGCATCATTGCAAAAGAAAAAATCAAATTTTCATACTTTTGACAAACGCCTGAAGTGGTAAAAATACGCCATTTTCAAAGTTTTTGTCAAAAGATGCAAAGCCGTTGTTTTGTAAAGAACCCGACGAACAAGGGCGACGAAGTCGTTTTCACGTAGTGAAAATTCCGATATTAAAATGGATTTTTCTATATTTTGCAATGAAGCCAT
>JBKECM010000180.1:0-1973 GCA_047974615.1 Lachnospirales bacterium | reverse complement strand
CATTTTTTAATGAAGTGCCTTGTATTGTAAAGTTGTTTTTAAATTTTTCATCATTTATAATGTTTAAAAATTCATCTTGATTTTCAAATATATATTTTCGTATAGATGTTGTTGCTTCTTTAAACATATCTGCAAATAAGCCTCCACCTAAGAAAGATTGATTATTTGGTTTTATAGATAAATAATATCCTGTAGGTATAGGCCCTTTTCCATTAGAATGAATACTACAACGAAAAGAAGGGTTATAAGGCGACTTATCATGGCTAAAACGTGTATCTCTTGTCAATCTATATATTAATTTTTTTGGCTCATTATGAATTATAGTATTATCAAAGCTTCCTATACCATAAATCAAAGATTGGACTATATCTAAAAATTCACTTTCACAAATTTTATAGCTTTGTTTATTTTCGTGATACCACTCTCTATTGTTATTTTTTTCCAAATCAATTAAATATGTAAAAATATTATTCATTTAAACTTACTCCTTTTCTTTAATTACTCTTTATCCAGTAACTCCAACATAAACCTATCATAATCTGACATAAACAATTTATCTTGAATTACTTTGTACTTTTCAAACTCTGTTTCAGCATGAAGTTTTGCAATTTCTGCTGAAACCTTACCAGCATCTTTTAAAAGTCCATACTCAAACATTATAATAAAGTTATTTAGCCTTTCTTCCCAATCTAACATAGTTAGTGGTATTTTACGCTTTGCCATACTTTCAGCAAAATCTAAGTATGATGTTACCATTCTATTTAGTTGTTCTATTTCAAACTCACTAAGATAATTTTTAGCAACTGTAACATCACTCTTTAAGATTTTTCCATTAGGTGCGTCTTTCCAAGTAGTTAATCCCATATTTTTATTTTCGTGATTTGCTCTATTTACAATTAATTCAGCCGCTGTATTTCCATGTACTGCAAAGTGCATTTTATTTTGAACAGTAGAGTAAAAACGTCTTGTTGCATTTGAAGTCTTATCATAATCTAAAGAAGTGGCAAATATATCTGTTATTTTTTGATAAAATTTTCGTTCACTAGAACGAATTTCTCTAATTCTTTCTAATTGTTCTTCAAAGTATTTATCCGTTAAGTATGTCCCCTCTTTAAGACGTTCAGAGTCCATAACCCAACCTTTTATTGTATAATCCTTTGCAATAACATTAATCCACTTTCTAAATTGTACTGCTTTTTCTGAATTAACTTTAAAACCAACTGCAATTATCATTTCTAAACTATAATGCTTTGTATTATAGCTTTTACCATCATCAGCAGTTATCCGAAAATTTCGGATAACTGAATTTTCATCTAACTCAGCATCTTTAAATACTTTTTTTATGTGATAATTTATTGTTCTAACATCAACATTATAAAGGTAAGCTAGCATTTTTTGTGTAAGCCATATATTTTCATCTTCATAACGCACTTCAAAACTTTCTTCATTTGTTCCTACTGATGCTACATAAGTTAAATATTCTCCAGCCGAACTGCGTATATTTACATCATTTTTTTCACTTTTCATATATAACCCCACTAAAATAAATATACTATTTGATTATAAAGCTTAATTTACTCTATATTATACCATTATTACACTTATACTTCAATAAGCCTATGATATTAAATAATAATAAATGAACTGTTCGGAAATTCCGAACAGTTCATTTGCAACTTAAATTTAACTAAAGACTATCATTCTCATAATCCTCTAACTTATAAATCAAATCATCTTCAACTTCATATTCAATCTCATCATTTACACTTTCACTTTCATTTTCATTTTCAAAGTCCTCATAATCGTCCTCGTCATCATCAAACTCACTTAAATCTGAACTACCACCATTACAAACTCCACCTTTAACGAATTTTAAATAATAAAAAGCACCTCCACCAACTAATGCAATTACAGTAATAAGTGCTGGCAAGGTACTATTTTTCTTTTCTTCAACTGGCTGGGTTATTTCTTCT
>JBKECM010000176.1:0-10496 GCA_047974615.1 Lachnospirales bacterium | reverse complement strand
GAATAGTTGTATATATAAAAAGGCGTTAATAATCCTTTTTACATTTTACTATAGTTAACTTTTAATTTTATTTATACAACTATCCATAGCTTCCATTATAATACCTTGAAAACCTCTTTGGTTTAAAGTTTGCACTGCTTCTATTGTTGTACCTCCCGGTGAGCATACATCGTCTTTAAGTTTACTTGGGTGCTCACCAGTTTCAAGTATCATCTTTCCACTACCTAAAACTGTTTGGGCTGCAAACTTATAAGCACTTTTGCGATTCATACCATACTTAACAGCACCGTCTGCCAAAGCCTCTATAAAAAGATATACATACGCAGGTGCAGACCCACTAACCGCAACTACAGCATTCATTAAATATTCATCGATAACTTCAACTTCACCAAAAGATGTAAATAAGTTAATTATCATACTTTTTTCTTTATCATTAATATTATCACTAAAGGAAATAGCACTCATTCCTTCTTTAACTAATGCTGGTGTGTTTGGCATAGAGCTTACGCATTTAAGGTCATTATATGTATTTTCACGTAAAAAAGCTATAGTTTTAAGTGGTGCAATACTAATTACAATTTTATCTTTAACAAAATCTTTAATTTCATGTAAAACTTCTTCGTATATATTTGGTTTAACACATATAAATATAATTTTACAATTTTTAGCAATATTTATATTATCTGATATATTTATGTTGTATAATTTAGAAATATTTTCCAAAGTTTTTTTTGTTTTAGCAGAACCATAAATTTGATTTTCAGAATATTGTCCACTTGAAATTATACCGCCAATAATTGCTCTTGCCATATTTCCCATACCGATAAATCCTATCATAAATAATTATCCTCCATATATTTAACTTACAATTATTATAGCATTAATTTTATATTAATACAAATAATTGTAAAATTATTTAATAAATTTATACATTATAAAAATATAGACTTTTATTAAAAAAAATAGTATAATTAAATAAAATAAGTATTTACTTTTTTAAAAGTGAAAAAATGGAGTTAACAAATGATAACTTTAAATAATTCAGATATAAATCTTTCATTAAAATCAAATAAGGATAAAATAAAATTTAAAATTAAGGATATCACAGTTGGAGAGGATTTATTGCTTTGTGGTGGTCCTTGTGCTATAAAAAATGAAGAAGAATTACATTTAATAGCAAGAGATGTAAAAAAAGCAAAATGTAATGTTTTACGAGGCGGTGCATATAAACCTCGTACTTCCCCCTACTCTTTTCAAGGACTTGGAAAAGAAGGTATAAATATATTGTCAAAGGTAGCAAAAGAATTTGACCTATTATCTGTAAGTGAAATAACAAATATCAATGACATAGATTTATTTGCTAATGAAATTGACATTATTCAAGTTGGTGCTAGAAATATGCAAAATTTTCAGTTGCTTAGCGAACTTGGAAAAATAGATAAACCTATTTTACTAAAACGTGGTTTTTCGGCTACGGTAACAGAGTTTCTTCTAGCTGCAGAATACATTTTAAATGGTGGTAATGAGAATGTTATATTGTGTGAAAGAGGTATAAGAACTTTTAACGAATACACAAGGAATACTCTTGATTTAGGTACAGTTGCTCTTATTCAAGAAATTTCAAATTTACCTATTATCGTTGACCCTTCCCATGCACTCGGTATAGATTTACTTGTACCAAAACTTTCAAAAGCTTCAATAGCTTTAGGTGTTGACGGTTTAATTATTGAATGTCATACAAATCCTTCTGTTGCCTTAAGTGATGCGGAACAAACAATTTCAACAGAAGATTTAGTACCACTTGTTTCAGATTTAATAGAATTGAGAAATTTTTTGCAAAAATAATTTAGTATTTCTTATTTATTTTTCATAACATATAATTAATATACGGAGGTGCAATTTTGGATATTTTAAAAGGTGTAAAAAAAGAAGAATTCAAAAGACGTTTAATTGAAAATGTAAAAACATTATCAAGACAAACTATCGAACAAGCTAGTAACGATCAAATATATGAAGGTCTAGCTTACACAATACGTGATATTGTTACAGATAAATGGATATCTACACAGGAAACATATATTACAAGTAATACAAAAATATTATATTACTTATCAATGGAGTTTTTAATGGGTAGATTTTTAGGTAACTCACTTATAAATCTATCTGTATATGAATCAATTAATGAAGTTTTAAATGAATTGAATATTGATTTAAACGATATTGAAGAAACTGAGCTCGATCCAGGACTTGGTAACGGTGGTTTAGGAAGACTTGCAGCTTGTTTTCTTGATTCTTTAGCAACGTTAGAACTACCAGCTTATGGTTGTGGTATACGTTATAGAAATGGCTTATTTGAGCAGAAGATTGAAAACGGATATCAAGTTGAATATCCAGATAACTGGCTTAAAAAAGTTGATTCTTGGGGTATTAGACGTCCGGAATATACTCAAGTAATTAAATTTGGCGGCAATGTAACTTCTGTTTATGATGAAAATACAAAAAAATATAAATTTGTACTTGAAAACTATACTGCAGTAAACGCAACTCCATATGACTACCCTGTTATTGGATATGATAATAATACGGTAAATACGTTGCGTCTTTGGGACGCAGAAGCTATTAACTCTTTTGACTTAACTTCATTCAATGACGGTGACTATAAAAAAGCTGTGGAAGATGAACTTTTGGCAAAGACTTTATGTGAAGTACTTTACCCTGCCGATGAACACGTAAGTGGTAAAGAATTACGTCTTAAACAACAGTACTTCTTTAATGCTGCAACTATAGGTCGTGCAGTTCAAAAAATTATTGAACAAGGAGATTCCTTAGAAAGATTACCAGAACTTTGCGTGTTTCAACTTAATGATACTCACCCTGCCGTTGTTGTTGCAGAACTTATGCGTGTACTTATAGATGAGCATAATTTCGAATGGGAATCTGCATGGGATATAACAAGAAAATGTTGTGCTTATACAAATCATACTATAATGGTTGAAGCACTTGAAAAATGGCCTATTGAGTTGTTCTCACGTATCTTACCACGTATTTATATGATAGTGGAAGAAATCAATAAAAGATTTTGTGGTCACTTAATTGAAAGATACGGTAATGAACCTAATAAGATTAGAAATATGGCTATTGTTGCTGATGGTGAAATTAGAATGGCACATCTTGCTATTGTTGGTTCTTTCTCAGTAAATGGTGTAGCTGCACTTCATACCGATATTTTAAAAACCAAAGTTTTAAAGGATTTCTACGAAATTTATCCAGAAAAATTTAACAATAAAACAAATGGTATTACACAAAGAAGATGGCTTAAAAAATCAAATCCTCGTTTAGCAAAATTAATTACTGAAACTATTGGCGATGGTTGGGCAAAAGATTTAAAAGAACTAGAAAAACTATTACCTTATGTAAATGATGATAAATTTGTAGATGCTTTTATAAATGTTAAAAAGGAAAATAAGGCTGATTTTGCTGATTATCTTAAAGTTTCAACTGGTATTAATATTGATCCTAACTCAATATTTGATGTACAAGTTAAACGACTACATGAATATAAACGTCAACTTTTAAATATTTTACATGTTATGTATTTATATAATGAGATTAAAGAAAATCCTAGTATTGAAATGGTACCTCGTACTTTCATTTTTGCAGCTAAAGCTGCAGCTTCATACAAACGTGCTAAGCTAATTATAAAACTAATTAATAGTGTAGGTGAAAAGATTAATAATGATCCTATTGTAAAAGGCAGAATTAAAGTACTTTTCCTTGAAAACTATAGAGTTTCTTTAGCAGAAAAAATATTCCCTGCTTCTGATGTTTCTGAGCAAATATCAACTGCTAGTAAAGAAGCTTCTGGTACTGGAAATATGAAATTTATGCTAAACGGTGCGTTAACTGTAGGTACTTTAGATGGTGCAAACGTTGAAATTCTTGAAGAAGTTGATGAGGCAAACTGCTTTATATTTGGTATGAAATCTGAAGAAGTTATTGAACAAGAGCAAAATAGAACATATACACCTTGGGATATATGTAACTTAAATAGCGACCTACGTAAGGTTTTAACTCAACTTATTAACGGAACTTTTGATAAAGATCCGGAGTTGTTTAGAGAAATATATGAAGCTTTATTAAATGGTTATAACAGTTCTACACCTGACCAATATTTTGTTTTAAAAGACTTTGAAGAATATCAAAATGCACAAAAAGAAGTTGAAAAACTATATAAAGATGAAAAAGCTTGGGCAAAAGCAGCTATAACAAATGTTGCAAAATCAGGAAAATTTTCATCTGACCGTACTATAAAACAGTATAATGAAGACATATGGAAATTAACACCTATAAAAATTGATGCAGAAGTTGTAATTTAATCACCTTAACCTCCTAGTATTCATATAATATATTATGAAACTTAGGAGGTTTTTTATGGCTATAGCAAAAGCAAAAAAAGACTATGTAAATGAAAATATTTTAATTTACCCTTTTGAAGAACTAGATAAAAAACTTGAAACTTCTGTATTAAATAATAACAATATTTTAAAAGATGAATATGATATTGAAAGTAACGCTAGATACCAAAAACTTCTTTATAGTGACTTTAGTAAACAACTTTATCCCTATATTGAAGATGTATTAGATGAATACGAATATAATGGTAGTGTTATATATGATAAATATATTGATAGACATTCTGTTTTTCTAATGGTAACAAGAGTTATGGAAAATTTAGGAAAATCAAATTATTTTAGAGATTTTGCAAATAGTGATTTTGAAAAACTAGTAAGTAGTTATACAGTACTTCGTGCTGATGTAGAAACAATGCTACTTAGTGAACTTTTTTTTATAAGAAGACTTAAGTACCATAAAGAAGGTAAACTTAACAATGATATTGAAGGTGCTAGAGTTTACACTATGCAGAAAGAAGCAGATGAAATATATTTGAAAAATGAATTTTTATAAAATATAAGAAATAGCATTTTGCTTAAGCAAAATGCTATTTCTATAATAATTGAATACTAAAAATTACTATTATTATTCATTTGTAAATTTTAGTAAGTTATATGCCATTTTTATTAATTCTTTACTAACTTTTAAAATGTCAAATATGTTTCTATTGAGGGTGCTGAAAAAGGATAGAAAAAAATATTACTGCACAAAAATTACGCTCGACTTAATGATTTGCTTTGAAAATCATCTTGCATGTCGCATAAAATTAGCACTCGTTCCTCGCTGATTTTATGCTATCTCACTATTTTTGTGCCATTAGCATTAGTAATATTTTTTTCTTCTTTGACTTTTTCAGCACCCTCATATTAATCTATTTTGCAATTTCATTTTCTAAAAAGCTATTTAGATTTCTTAAAGCTGATAATAAAACTTCATTTTCTTCTGTTGAAACACCTTCTAAAACCGTTTTAACAACATTATTATGAAAATTCTCGTGAACTCTGTATAATAGTCTACCTCTACTTGTAAGTGATATAAAAACAACTCTTTTATCTATCGTATCTTTTGAACGCTTCACATAATTTTTCTTTACAAGATTATTAATAGCAGTTGTTAAAGTGCCTAAAGTAATATCTAACTTTTTTGCAACTTCTGACATATTCTTTTTATCATGTAAACCTATGGCATCAATGGTATGAACTTCCGTAATGGATAAATCATCAAAAGGTCCTTCAAGTAAAGCTTTTGTTTCAATTTTTAAAACATTATTAAATATTGTCACTAACAGTGAATTAACATTTGTAACTTTTTTCATATTATACCCCTATTATCTCTTGTTTGATAATCAAAGTATATTAAATTATTAGCAATTTGTCAATAGTTATTGGCTTTATCTATTGAAATATTTCTTATTTTACTTTATTTATAGGTCTTTTAAATATTAAGTTAAGTAAATGTTTAAGATTAAATGGAAACAAAGGATAGGTATACCTTTTTGCCCCATCAATATTTTTTGTACCAAAAATAATAATTAATATTAAAACAAAAGAAAAAAGAAGCCCAATTCCTCCAAAAAAACCAGTAGCAATAATCATAAATAATCTAAAAATTCTGAGTGCATCACTTAGTTCAATGCTAGGTATATTGTAAGTACATATAACAGTTGCTAACATAACAAGTAATGAAACAGAAGTGAAAACCCCTGCTTTTATAGCAATATCACCAAGCATTAAACCTCCTATAATACTTATCATAGGTGCAATTTGTTTTGGAATATGAATTGCTGAAGTTTGCAAAATAAAAAATAAGATTTCTAATATTAGTATTTGCATAAAAAAAGAAAGTAAAGCTTCTGGACTTTCGCTTGATTTATTTATTTTTTCAAATAAATTTTCAAAGTATTTTGTATGGTCGCTTAAATATATAAAAATTGGTGCAAAAAAAGTTGCAAGTAAAATGGAAAAAAATCTAAATATTTTAACTATAGTACCATTTAATGTTTTTAAATTGTAGTCACCGATATGTTGCGTAAATGTAAAAATATTTACAGGTAAAATTATAGCTACTGGTGTGCTATCAATTATAATTGCTATATGACCTTCTATTAAATATGCAGCAGCCACATCTGGTCTTTCGGTATACTTAACCATAGGTAAAGGATTGTACCATTTTTTATTAAATAAAAATTCTTCAATATATTCTGCACCTAAAATTAAAGCTTCTGTATCAATATCCTTAATCATATTTTTAACATTATTTAAAAGTTTTTTATCGACTTTACTATCAATGTAAGAAATAACAATATCTGTTTTACTGTTATTGCCCACTTTTTGCATATCAAATATTAAATCAGCTACTCTTATTCTTCTACGTATTAATGCTGTATTAAATACAATAGTTTCTACAAAACTATCTCTTGCACCCCGTACAACTTTTTCGACTTCACTTTCTGTAATACTACGTACAGGATAATTTCTAGTATCGAGTAAAAAATAATTTTCATATTCTTCAAAAACAATTGCAAACATACCTGATAAAACAGATACAACTAGGTTATCAAAAGTTTTATCATCTTTCACTTCTTCCGACTCTATATATGCGACTTGATTTTTAAAAAAATTACTTAAATTTTTTATATCACCTTTATAGTTTTGTATGTTTTCTAAAAAATAATATAAAATATCGTCTTTAGCAAAACCATCAACAAAAATGAAATAAGCAGATGTTTCACCTATTAATATTTCTCTACTTAGAACATCATAACTTGTATCTATAGGCAATTTGCTTTTTAATAAATTAACTTTTTCAGTAAGTTTCAAAAAAATACCTCCTTAATAATAGTAACTGGTAATTAATTATTATAAAGTATTTTAACCTATTAAGTATAAAATATTCAAAAAAGGGACACCGTAAATGTCCCTTAAAATTATTTAGTAAATTTTTCTAATTGCTGTAATATAGTATTAAGCATATTTTCATATTTTTCTTTTTTAGCTTTTTCTTCTTCAATAACATTAGCAGGTGCCTTACTTACAAAGCTTTCGTTAGATAGTTTTTTATCAACTCTTTCAACTTCACCTTCAAGTTTTTTCTTTTCACCCTTTAGACGCTCTATTTCTTTTTCAATATCCACAAGCTCATTGAATGGTATATAGATAGTACCATTTTCAATAACAACACTTACAGCACTGTCATCGATACCATCTTTATTATTTTGTACAAAGACATCTGAAGCGTAGCTTAAAGTTTTGAAAAATACAACATTATTTTTAAAACTTTCTTCTACAAAAGTATTTTCAGTAACTATATAAACGGTAGCTTTTTTACTAGGAGGAACATTCATAGTCGAACGAACATTTCTAATACCTTTAATAGCATCTTTAAAAAGTTCTATTTCCTGTTTCTCTATTACAAAATTATTTTCCTCTTTGTATTCAGGAAAAGAAGATAGCATAATAGTTTCTTCTTCATCTTGTAAATATGAAAATAGTTCTTCTGTTACAAAAGGCATAAATGGGTGTAAAAGTTTAATTCCACCTATTAAAACTTCTTTTAAAGTAACTAAAGCTGCAATACGAGTATTGTTTTCCTTATCATATAAACGTGGTTTAACCATTTCGATATACCAGTCACAATATTCGTCCCAAATAAAATCTAATACCTTTGATAAAGCTAAACCAAGTTCATATTTATTCAAATTTTCAGTAACTTCCTTTGAAACATCGTTAAGCTTTGAAATAATCCACTTATCAGGCGTAGTTAGTTCATAGGCTTTGTTTAAATCTTCACCTTCAAGATTCATAAGTACAAATTTTGAAGCATTCCAAAGTTTATTTACAAAGTTACGATTTGCATCAAGCTTACTAGGTATAAATCTTGTGTCATTACCAGCAGAACAACCAGTGATTAAAGTTGCACGTAAAACGTCAGTACCATATTGGTCAATGATTTCAAGTGGGTCAATACCATTACCAAGTGATTTACTCATTTTTAAGCCGTTTTCATCACGTACTAAACCGTGTATTAAAACATCGTTGAATGGTATTTCTCCCATATGCTCAAGTCCTGAAAAAACCATTCTAACAACCCAGAAGAAAATAATATCATAACCAGTAACTAATACATTAGTTGGATAAAAATGTTCTAATACATCTGTTTTTTCAGGCCAACCCATAGTTGTAAATGGCCATAAAGCTGAACTAAACCATGTATCCAAAGTATCTTCATCTTGCTTAATATTAGTTGAACCACATTTTTTACATTTGCAAACTTCGTCACGACTTGCTTCAAATTCGTTACAATCTAAACAGTAATACACAGGTATTCTATGACCCCACCAAAGTTGACGAGATATACACCAGTCATGAATGTTAGTTAACCAATTTTCATAAACTTTACCAAATCTATCGGGTATAAATTTTAATTTATTATTAGCATAAACTTCTAAAGCAGGTTTTGCAAGTTCTTCCATTTTAACAAACCATTGCAATTTAATTAAAGGTTCAATAACTGTTTTACATCTTTCGTGCTTACCAACAGCGTGAACTATATCCTTTTTCAAAACAAATTGACCTATTTTTTCAAAATCAGCAATAATTTTTTTTCGTGCTTCATATCTATCTAAACCACAATATTCTATGCCTGCATTTTCATTCATAGTACCATCATCATTCATAACATTAATGATTTGTAAGTTGTGTCTAGCTCCTACTTCAAAGTCATTAGGGTCATGAGCAGGAGTAATTTTAACAACACCAGTACCAAAATCCATTTCAACATATTCATCAGCAATTATAGGTATTTCACGATTAACAATAGGTATCATAACTGTCTTACCTACAAGGTGCTTATATCTTTCATCTTCTGGGTGTACAGCTATTGCAGTATCACCAAGTAAAGTTTCAGGTCTTGTAGTTGCAAACTCAAGCATCTCACCTGTTTCAGTTACTTTATATGTCATATGATAAAATGCACCATTTACGTCTTCGTGATCTACTTCAGCGTCAGATATTGTAGTTTTACAATGAGGACACCAGTTAATAAGTTTTTCACCACGATAAATATATCCTTTTTCAAAAAGTTTTATAAAAACTTCAGTAACAGCCTTATTATTGCCTTCGTCCATAGTAAAGCGTTCTCTATCATAATCGCAAGAACAACCAAGTCTTTTAACTTGTTCAACTATACGGCTACCATATTCGTCTTTCCATTTCCATGCACGTTCCAAAAATTCTTCACGTGTAATATCATTTTTACTTAAACCTTCTTTAGCCATTTTTTCAACTATTTTTACTTCCGTAGAAATAGAAGCATGGTCAGTACCAGGTAACCATAAAACATTATAACCTTGCATACGTTTTGAACGTACTAATATGTCTTGATATGTGTTATCAAGAGCGTGTCCCATATGAAGTTGACCTGTAATGTTTGGTGGTGGTTGTATAATAGAAAAAGGTTTCTTACTTTTATCTACATCACCATTAAAATATTTTTTGCTAATCCAATTTTGAAAAATTCTTTCTTCTGCCTCTTTAGGCTCAAAATTTTTGTTCATCTCTGCCATATAATATACTCCTTTTTATGTAATTAAATTTTAAAATACTCAATATGTATTGCAAAATTTAAATATTAAACAAATAAAAAAGGCCCTCACCTAAAGGACGAAAGCCGTGGTACCACCTTAATTTATACTCAAAAGTTATAACGTAACTACCGTTTTTCGCTATTATCTACACTTCACGAAAAAAGCTCAAAAGCTACCTTCACAATATCATTCATATAACCTTGCACCAAAATAGTTACTCTCTGAAATGAACAATAAAGTTAATCCTCTTTATCATCGCTTATATATATGATAATATGTTACAATAAAAAAATATTTTTGTCAAGTATAAAGATGTGTAAATTATATTGTATTAAATCATATTAAAGGCAACCTCTAAAAACCCCATTATTTTTAATTTTCTATAAATTTTCAAAATTTCTGCGTCAGCTTCTCCTAGCAGAAACACGCTGTTATGCGTTGTCGAAGCTTTCTTGAACTA
>JBKECM010000160.1:0-6785 GCA_047974615.1 Lachnospirales bacterium | reverse complement strand
ATAGTTCAAGAAAGCTTCGACAACGCATAACAGCGTGTTTCTGCTAGGAGAAGCTGACGCAGAAATTTTGAAAATTTATAGAAAATTAAAAATAATGGGGTTTTTAGAGGTTGCCTTAAGTAAAAGCTTTATTTTATGGTTAACATATACGATATATTATATAAGAATATATTTAATACTTATACTAAAACCCCTAGTATATTAAGTATGACTAAACTATTATATCATATTTTTTATTTTTTGAATACAAAAGTTAAATATTTTGTAGACAAATTTAAAAAATTTATGTAAACTAATGTAAAACAAATAAAATAAGCTTAAAATAAAAAAATAAAGGAGGTACAAAATGAATAATATTATAATTAACACCTTAAAAGTTGTACCATCAATAGCATTAACAACAAGTATATTAGTTATTTTTATAGCCATAATTAATTACAGATTTAAACAAACCTCTAAAAATGCAAAGGATATGTTAGATGAATTTGTAGAAAATGAACTTGAAGCAAACACCTCAAAAGCTTACCCTATTGACCTATCTTATTTTAGAAACCCAAACATTAGTTTTTTACCTATTGAAACTGAAGAAACATTAACTAAAAAATATGATGAAGTAAAAAGATATCTTATATCAAGTAATCAAAGAAGAATATTAAAAGCATCAAAATATCATATGATAAGAGCAGGCAAAAAACTAACAAACATTGAAATCAAGCAACTTTTTGGAGCAAACCAACTTGATTCTTTTTCCCTATATGAACAAAATATGACAAATTATACAACAGGGCTAAAAGCATTAGCTTTAGTATACATAGATTTAAAAGACTATGAAAAAGCTAAGGCTTTTTTAGACGAATGTATAGCAATGGGTAGCACAAGTTCCACAACTTATACTTTATTAGCAAGATTATTATATGAAACTAAAGATAAATATGCATTAATGGAGCTTTCTTCAGAAGTAAACGATGCCACGTTTTTAAAGCATAACGAAGTAGGTAAAGAAAAAATAATAACTTATCTAAAAACTCTTAAGTTTTAAATTTTTCTGTCGATATAATTATAAAAGTAAGAACTCAAAGGAGGAAATAAAAATATGGATATTCAAAAACTTACAACAGGTACAAGTTACCAGACAAAAACTTATGCAACTTCAAAAGATGAAGTTAAAAGCACAGATACTGAAGCAGCTGAAAACGCTTCTCAAGTAGTTGATGATACAACTGAAGATGCAGTTGTAGTAGAAAAAAATACTGAAACTACTGAAAAAGATACTGACTACACTATTGATAAGAAAAAATTAAGTGCTCTTTACAACGAGCATGAGCAAAAAGCAAAACAATATATGGAGCTTGTTAACACATTGTTTAAAAAACAAGCAGAAAAAAATGGTACAGCAAATTATTCTTATACTTCAACTGAAGATAGTGCCATTGCACTTAAAAACGCTTTACAAAATGGAACTTTAGAAGTTGATCAGGCTACAATAGATCAAGCTAAAGAAGACGTTAGTGAAGATGGTTACTATGGTGTTAATAAAACGTCTGACCGTTTATTAGACTTTGCAAAAGCTATTTCAGGTGGCGACCCTGAAAAAATCGAGTTATTAAGAGATGCTGTAATCGAAGGCTTTAAACAAGCAGAACAAATGTGGGGAGACGAATTACCACAAATTTCAAAAGATACTTTCAATGCAACAATGGATAAATTTGATGCTTGGGCAAGTGAAACAGGGACTACTCTTTCTTCTGTAGAAAGAATGTAATTCAAAAAATAAAAAAAATTGCGTATAATTCATTTTTATGACTTATAGGCAATTTTTTTATATTCATATTTAATTTTTTATGGTATTTTATTAAAAAATAATGATAAATAAGTATTGTTGTGCTATTAAAAATATGTTATAATAAAAATTAACATATTGATAAATATATATTTTTTAAAATATTAAAATAAAACTTTTTTATAATATTATGGGGTAACAAGATGGCTAATTATCTATTAGAAGAGACAAAATTTATTAATGATTCTATTAAAAAAAATAGAAATAAAGAAACTTCTTTAATAGCAAGATTTAAAAAATCTAATATTATAATGCTCTATTTAATAGCTATCCTTTTATCTATAGTTGCTTATATAATATTAGATATTACAGCTTTAACTATAGCATCAAGTGTATCAACAAGCACAGCAGATAGCTATTCTTCTATTTTAACTGTAGAAATAAATAAAGAGCGAACTAGTTTAGAGCAGTTTTCTAAAAGTGATGCTGTTATAAATTGGTTTAAAGATCCAACAAGTGAAAATAACATAGCAAAACTAACTGATGCCTTTACTGATTTTTTATACTACTCCCCAGATCACAACATGTGGCTTGGTGTAGAAAACTCTGGTGAAATATATACTTTAAACGAAACAAACAGTGGAATAGAAATAGTTATGACCTCAGAATTATCTGCCCTTAATCCTGAAAACGATTGGTACTATGAATGTATGAGATCTGTTCTACCATATACTTTTAAATCAGATATTGAAAAAACTACTTTAACAAAAGCACTTTGGACAAATTACAAAGTATACGATGAAAACTCTAACGTACTCGGTGTTATATCAATAGGCATTGATTATACTAATGTTTTTAATGATATCTTAAAAGGTTTAAAGGAAAGTGAAACAGAGTACATTATTGACCTAAATGGTAATATTATTTTATCAAGTAATGATAAATATAGAATAGATACAATGCAAGATATCGCAACATTAAAAAGTTCAAGTATATATGATGAAATACCAAGTAAAACTCTTGAAAGCTACCTACACACAATAGACGTAAGTAATTCTTTTTTCACTGAAGATGACGAAACCTTTACTTTTATAAACGATGCAAGTGTTATTGCTTTATCCCCTATCGAAGGCACAAAATGGTTGGTTTTAAAAGAATCAGGTAAAAATGAACATCTTACTATGAATACAATAATAATAGTTCTTTTTGCTTTTATGATATTTTTATATGCATATTCAAGAATAATAAATGGTGCAACAAACGCTATAATTTTGAATCCTTTCATTAAGCTTTCAAAAGATTTAAAAAAGCAAGACTTCTTACAAACTAACACTGAAACAAAAATATTTGGTGTTGGTAGACGTGACGAACTTGGTCTTATAGCAACGTCAATTACAAATCTTAAAAGAGATTTAAACATACAAACAAAAAATGTAGAGCAAAAATCTGCAATTTTACGACAAAACATTGATAAACTTAAAAGAGTTTATGACGCAGTACCTTTGGCTGTCTTAGTTTTCGACTCAGATTTAAATTTAATAAAATGTAATAGAAATGCTTTAACTATGTTTAATGTAAATAATGTAAGACATTTTACAGAAGCATATATCCACAATGATTACTTAAGAAACAATAATGCCCTTTTCTTTGAAAGACTTGATTATGCAAATATAATTGGTAGTTGTTTTTCTGAAGATTTAATTAAATTATCAGAAAAAGACTCATTTTGGGCAAGTTTACAAATATATTATATACAAGATGATACAGAAGTAAATGGTTACTATGAAGTATTTATAAACGATATTCATAACGTTAAAGAAAAAGAAGAAATGCTTATGAAACAAGCATATCAAGACTCTTTGACAGGTGCATGGAACAGAAATTATTTCAAAAAACTTACTAATAACGAGTTTGATAATATCTTTAATGATGACTTCATATCTGGTATGATAGTAATCGACATAGATAACTTCAAAAACATTAACGACACATATGGCCATAATATAGGAGATATCGTTCTTGCAAAAGTTGCAGCATCTATTATGAATGTTAAAGAAGATGAATATTTCTTCCGTTGGGGTGGCGAAGAATTTTTAATACTTAAACCTGCAACAACAAAAGAAGATATAATGTATACTGCAGAACGTACTAGAAAAGTTGTAAGTAGCCTTATTTTTGAAAAAGTAGGCTCAATTACAATAAGTCTAGGTGTTGCCTTAGAAAACGATCACGACAAAAACTTTGAAGATATATTTAAACGTGCCGATGAAGCACTTTACAAAGCAAAACGTTCAGGTAAAAATAAGGCAATTATTCAGCAAAATAAAATATTCTACGATATAAAAGGAAATAGATTAAGTTAATTTATTCCATATAAAAAATCACTAGTTTTAAGGTTAAATGCTACCTTAACTTACTAGTGATTTTTTTAACTTTATTCTAATGAACTAAAAAAGCGATAAGACATCATTGCAAAATGCAACGATGCCTAAGCCGAAATTAGAACTAATTTCTACCTATCACTTTTTATTATTCTTATTTCTTTTTAAAAATAACAACAATATATTAAAAATTTAAATTATCTTTCAAAGTTAGAAGCATTAGTACCAGCTATTCTACCGAAAACGATAGTATCAGTTAATGCATTACCACCTAAACGGTTAGTCCCATGAACGCCACCTGTTACTTCACCAGCAGCGAATAAACCGTTAATTACATTACCTTCTGTATCTAAAACTTGACCTTCTTCATTGATTTGTACACCACCCATTGTATGATGAACAGTAGGAACACGTTTAGCAGCATAGAACGGTCCATCATTAATACCATCATTTACTCCATTAGTATCAGCAAATAAAGCACGACCAAACTCATCAGTTTCACCGTACAAATCTCCACCTATACAATATCTATTGTATTCTTCAACAGAAGCAACTAAATTTTCAACAGGAACTTCCATATATTCAGCTAACTCTTCAATAGTATCAGCTTTAATAGCACGACTAGCACTAACTAAAGCATCAATGCTTTCTCCGAAGTTGTTAAGCTCGTTACCTTCTGGATAAGTATCGCTATCCATTACAATGTACATAGTATTGTCAGTTTGTTCAAATAAACCTAAAGTCATATCATCACGACGTCCAGCTTCATTAACAAAACGATTACCTTCTAAATTTATAAAAATACGACTTTCAACAGCGTGTTCAATGTTACCAGATAAACTACCAGTTTCAGGGTCACCTAAAGGTAATAATTGAATATTTTCCATTTGGATAAGGTTAGCACCAACAGCTTCTGCCATAACAATACCATCACCAGTAATAGCTTTTGTATTTGTACTAGGAACAGACTCATCAAGTGCAGGCCACTTATCAGAATTCTCTAAAGCTTCCATACGCATTTCAACGTTTTGACCAAAACCACCAGAAGCTAAAACAACACCATTAGTAGCAGTTACAGTTACAGTGTTACCAGTTTCACCAGTAGCAACAACACCAGTAACAACACCATCAACTGTTATAAATTCCTTAGCAGTTGTATTATATAACATAGTTATACCTTCATTGTTGTCCATATATTCTTGATATGTTTTGAAGAAACCAGTACCTTCTGGCTCAACTGGTTTATGAGCACGAGGCCACATACCACCTGTTACAGTAAAAGTACCATCTAAAAATTCCATACCTAATTCTTTTAACCAAAGAACGCCGTCCCAAGCATTATCTGTAAGTGTATGCACAAGAGTTTCATCACCTTGCATATCTCCACCTTCATAAGTTTGCTTATAGTGTAATTCAACGCTATCGTTATTAGCTATAGCTGTTTCACTACCTTCATCAACTGCGTTAAATGCACCACCAGATAAAATAGTGTTACCACCCATTTGACTTGTTTTTTCTAAAACGATAACAGATTTACCAGCTTGATTAGCAGTTACAGCAGCAGCCATACCAGCACCACCAGCACCGATTACAACTACATCAGCAGTAAGTTCAAGGTCTTCTTCTTGTACAACTTCTTTTTTGATTTCATTAAGGCTAGCTATTGTTTCTTCAGTAGCACCAGCTTGAGTTAAACAGTCAACAACACCTTCATATATAGCATTTGAAGTTAAAGTTGCACCTGTAACAGTATCAACACCTAAACCTTGTATTTCAAGGATTTCAGCTACAAGTGAATCAACAACAGGAGCACCAACACCCTCTGTTTCTTGATGGTCAACTGTAATATCAGTTATTTCGTTTTCTGTTACAGTTACATTTACTGTCATTTCATGGGCACCAGTAACTGTTGAACTATATGTACCAGCTGTGTATAAAGCTGTAGAAGTTTCAGTTTCCGTATCGTCTACAGAAGTTTCAGTTTCCGTAGTAGTTTCTTGAGAAGTATCACCTTCTGTTGTTTCTGTAGTAGAACAACTTGCTATAGAAGTAGCCATTAAGGTACTAGCTAATACAAGTGATAAAACTTTTTTGTTTATAAATTTTTTCATATTTCCTCCTTATGTGTTTGTATTTAACACCTTACATAGTATATTATGTTGTGTATTTTTTGTCAATATATCTTATTAAAAATCGTTACATATTTTACATTTTTAACGACACATATCTACAATTATATAAAAACTATCATATTGCATAATTTTCATATAATAATTTTAGTACTATTTACTTGAAATATTTAAATTTATTCTTTAACTAACCTCTAAAATTACTATATCAAAATTTAGATTGATAATTTTTTGACCCCTTTTATGTTTTGAAGAAAAGCCTAATGGTATAATTGGCTTCATTGTATTTTGCAATTATGCCAAATCATAGGCCATAAAAAAACTGCAAAGATAAAAGATTTCTCTCATATCTTTGCAGTTCAAGTCAAATGGAGGGTGCTGAAAAAGTCCAAAAAGAAAAAAATATTACTAATGATAATGGCACGAAAATAGTGAGATAGCATAAAATCAGCGAGGAAAGAAGGTGCTGATAAAGTCAAAAAGAAAAAAATTATA
>JBKECM010000150.1:0-5423 GCA_047974615.1 Lachnospirales bacterium | reverse complement strand
ACAAAAATTACGCTCGACTTGATGATTTGCTTTGCAAATCATCTTGCATATAGCATCTCACTATTTTCGTGCCATTATCATTAGTAATATTTTTTTCTTTTTGGACTTTTTCAGCACCCTCAATTTTGATTAAATATATTTTTAATATTTTTTAAATCACTCTCTATGATTTTAGTCATTTATAGTTTCAAACATAGTATTAGCATCTTCTTTTTTAGTACTTTCCTTTATATCTGTGATTTTAATTTTTGTAGGACTTTGCCCCATATTAACAGTTAAAATATCCGATATCTTAACAGTAGTTGATGCCTTAGCAACCTTATCGTTAACTAAAACACGCCCTTCGTTACAAATAGCTGTAGCAATGGTTCTTCTTTTAATAATTCGTGAAACCTTTAAATATTTATCTAATCTCATAATACACTCTCCTTATAACAAAAAAAGGGCTATTGCCCCTTTAATGTGTTAGTTTACAGAATTTTTTAGAGCTTTACCAACTCTAAATTTAACGCTCTTTGATGCTGGAATATCCATTTTTTCTTTAGTTCTTGGGTTACGTCCAACGCGAGCAACTCTTTCAGTAACTTCAAAAGTACCAAAACCAACAGATTGAATTTTTCCGCCTTTTGCTAATGTTTCTGTTACTACTTCTTCGTAAGCTTTTAAAGCTTTTTCACTGTCTTTTTTGCTGAAACCAGTTTTTTCAGCGATTGCAGCAACTAATTCTGTTTTGTTCATTTTAGAACCTCCTAAATATAATTCAATATACATATTATTTATATACGTAAATCAGCCATTTGTCAAGTATATTTTAAAATTTTCTTTAAAAAATTACTTTTTTCGCATTTTAAATATAAAAATAAATTAATTTTATTTATATAAACATCAAAATATGCAATATAAAAAAACAAAAACTAAATATTACAACATAAAATCATTTATATCATCTACAGTCAGCCCAAAGTGGACACCTAGATTTATTCCGTTTGCTATAATATTTTTTAGACGTTCAGCTACTTCATCAATATCCTTTGAAGATACAAAAAAACTTTCCATATTAAATAAATAGTCATCATATTTGAAAATATCATCACTTTCTTTTTCTTCAGATATGTTTTCTAACACATCATATATAATTGTTTTCAAGTCAATAACAGTAGGAACGCCTATAGCAATTACTCTTTTACCTAAAAAAGCCTCATTTAGAACTGCTCTATTGTTGTTTACACCACTACCGGGAGCTATACCAGTATCACAAAGTTGTATTGTATTATTTAACCGGCTCATATTTCTACTAGCCAAAGCATCAATTACAATAACCCCTTTAACATCTTTATTTACCTCAAGAACACCCTTGATAATATTTGCAGTTTCCATACCTGTTTGACCCATAACCCCTGTTCCAAGTGCCGATAAGGGCCTAAAAACCTTAGGATATGCATTATTCAACTCTTTATATATATGTTTTGTGACTAGAATTTTATTTAAAGAATCAACACCAATAGTATCAGGAGTAAAATTGCGATTTCCAAGACCAACAACAAATATTTCTTCATTTTCGCCGATATTGTGTTTTAACAATAGTTTTTTAAGTTCAAAGGCTAAATGTTCAATTACTTTGTTGTGTATAAATTTATCATTTGAATTTAAAAATTCTGATTCAATAGTAACATAAGTCCCTATTTCTTTTTCAAGTTGTTTAGCACCTTCCTCATTGAGAATGTCTATAGTAGTAATTGTGATACTATCATCACATACAACTTTTTTAGTTATGCCATTAGATAGTTCTTCAAAATCTCCAAACTTTTCTAATGCTAAATCTGTTCTAAAATTTTTTTTTAACTTTTTTATCATTTTCTCACCTTTATTCCTATAAAGTATTGACATTTGCTTTAGTTTATAGTATAATTTCCTTTGTTAGTTTGAAATAAATTAGGAGGTGTACAATGGCAAATATAAAATCAGCAAAAAAGAGAATTAAAGTTATCCAAAAGAAAACTTTAAGAAACAAAATGATTAAAACTAAAACTAAATCTGCAGTTAAAAAAGTTACTTTAGCGTTAGCTGAAAATAACGTAGCAGAAGCAAAAGCAGCTTTAACAAATGCACTTAAAGCTATCGATAAAGCTTGTTCTAAAGGCGTATTCCACAAAAATACAGCAGCTAGAAAAAAATCAAGACTTACAAGAGCTGTAAACAAAGCTGTTTAATTATAGTCTTACCATTTTTAAAAAGAATATTTAAATTTTTTGCAAAGAATTTGAAATCAATCTCTTATTTATAAGAGATGTAACGCAAGTTTATAGTGTTAACCTATAAGCTATAAGAGTCCAACTATAGGTTGGGCTTTTTTTGTAATATTAAATATATGACAGCATTGCCATATCATTATAAATCATTTGAATTTAGGAGGTAAATATGGAACTTAGCGAAAAACAAATTTATGGTTTATCAATATTTGATGAGGGATACAACTGTGCTCAGGCAACATTTTCCCCTTTTGCAACGATGTTAGATATAGACAAAGAAACTGCCCTTAAAGTAACAGGTGCAATGGGTGGTGGAGTTACTTGTGGAAATGTATGTGGTGCAATATTAGGAGTAACTTGTGCTATAGGGTCAAAATACGGTCAAATTAAAGCTTTTGATAAAGACACCAAGCAAAACTGTGTCTTAGTGGAACGTGACTTTATACAAGCCTTTAAAGATAAACATACCTATGTAAATTGTGAAGATTTATTAGGCTATAACGTAAATGACCAACCAAAAGAAGGTTTATCACCTGAAGAACTTAGAGAAATATATGCTAAAAGACGTGAACAATGTAAAAACTATGTAGCAGATGCTATCTCCATAGGAGAAGAACTTTTAAAAAATAAATAATTACTCTCTTATGACGAAGGTGCTAAAAAAAGTAGAAAAAATCATACTCTGCAAAAATTAGCCTTTGACTATTTTTGCTTACGTTCCAACTACTATAATTTTTTTCTTTTTGACTTTTTCAGCACCCTCGTTTTTTGTTTATTTATCACATTACATAACACCTCTAGTTTTAAATACTAGCAAACTATTTATACACAAACTAAGGCAGTAAAGAATTTTAATTTTAAATTCCTTACTGCCTTTTATAATTGGTATAATTTTTATAACAAATGGCTTCATTGCAAAATATAGAAAAATCCATTTTCATCTTGGAATTTTCACTAAGTGAAAAAGACTTCGTCGCCCTTGTTCCTTGGGTTCTTTACAAAACAATGGCTTTTAGTTTTCGATAAAACCCGTATAAACGGCGTCTTTTTGCCATTTTATGCCTTTGTCAAAAGTATGAAAATTTGATTTTTTCTTTTGCAATGTGCCATTTTTTGAATTTTGCAGCATTGCCATATTAATTTTCTTATTTTGTTAAGCCCTCTTCTTCAGTTTCTTCACATTCTAAAGAACCAGCAATATCAAGCTTATATTGTAATAACATTTGTACTTTAGAGATATCAACTAAAGTTTTTCTTACACTTTCATTTATAGTAACTAAATCGTCAATACTAGTAGCAAGTTCAAGAGCAGCTTGAATTTTTTCACCTTCTGCATTAATGATATGAGCTAAACCAGTTTCTTCTAAAGCGATACTTTCAATAACATCTGATATAGCTTGACATCTTGTAATAGGGTTTTCTGGTGTTGTAATAATAGGTGCTGACATAATATACCTCCCATGTGCAAATATGCACTTTTTACTTATAATTATAGATAAAAACTTTAATTTTCATCTATACTATATTATGCAAAACTTTGCCTACTGTTACTTATTTATCCAAAATATCTTTAACCTCACACAACTTATATTGTAGCAACATTTGATTGTGGCTTATTTGAGCTAAGGTTTTCTTAACGCTTTTATTTATTTTGATTAAATCTTCTGTATTACAAGCCAACTCTAAAGCTTTTTCCACCTTTAAACTTTCCGACATAAGAATATTTGCTAAACCTTTTTCTTCAAGAGCAATACTTTCAATTACATCATTATATGCTTGCTTTTTACTTACTTTGCCTTTATGTTCTTTAACATTTTTATTTTTAACTATTTTAACTTTTTTCTTACAACTAGTTTGCAAAAGATTTTCATATGTATCATTAAAGCAATCCTTATCTTCATTTTTTGCAAAAATATTATATATTTCAATATTGCCAGAAATACTCCTACCTATTAACTTACCATATAACAAAGTTTTCTTAAATTTACATTTTCCAAAAGGAACTAAAAAACAACCGTATGCTTTTACAAAGTTACATATAAAAAGACTTGTTTCAGGAAAATTCCAAGTTATGTCTATAAAATTTTCAAAACTTAAATTTTCGCCCCAAAAAAATATATCAATGGAACTAAATACAACTTTATGACCTATTACATTAATTATTATCTTAGAGCCTAAAGGTACTTCTATGAATATTTCTAAGATATCTGACAACCCTTTATCACTATCGTATATATTATCACATAAAAAAGTAAAAACGTTATTTTGAGAATTATTTCCCTTTAAATATATGGAAAAATCTTTAACGACACCAACACCAAGATTTTTACACTCTTGTAACTCTATGCTTTTTAAAGCTACATTATATGTTAGCTTTTCAATACTAGAAAAACTTACAACCTTAACACATTCATTGTTAATAGAATTATAAAAAATCTTACTTCTTTCATTTACTTGTACTCCATACTCCTCTATAATAGTGTTTTTAACGTTAAGGCTTCCCCCTACGATTATACCCTTACAAAAAGTACTATCAACTAAATCGCAGTCTTTACTTACAAATAAAGATATATTTTCTAACTCTTCAAAATACATAATAACACCTACCATTTTTATAAAATATCATAAATAAATGTAACATATTACTAAACCTTTCTTTAAACCTACTAGCGAGGGTGCTGATTTTATGCTATCTCACTATTTTCGTGCCATTATAATTAATAATATTTTTTTCTTTTTTGACTTTTTCAGCACCCTACCTAATAACTCACTTACTAATAATTACCCTCAATTTTTTACCACTTTAATTTCTATATAAATATGTTTATTTATTGTATTTATGCTATATTTATAAAACTGTTTCTATTATTTTTTTGACTCAGTAGTTTTGCTTCGCAAAACCCACTTACTATGTAAGTGTTCGGGTTTCTTCCCGATACAATATGACAAAGAAAATGGTGTATTTTTAGGCGTTGCACCTTATTGTTAAGCGTTATCATATACAATGTAATATAAAAAAGAGGTTGTAAAGAAATAGGTTTTTTCTGTGTCAGTTACATAAAATCAAACTTTTTGTGTATTTTTGTATACACAGCAAAGTTTGATTTTACGCACTTCCTTGAAAAATCTCAATTTCTTTAAACCTCAAAAGGGACTGAAAGAAACATCGCTAAG
>JBKECM010000145.1:0-18712 GCA_047974615.1 Lachnospirales bacterium | reverse complement strand
AATATCGTGTCCTAAAATTCGTGTACTTCTTTATCGTGTCCTTGTACACCAAGTCCTAAAATCTGTGTCCTAGTTTTAAAAATCTATACACCTTCCCTTAATTTTTTTATGCACCATACCTTTGATTTCGTATTTGCACTAAACCATAATCAAAACAAACACTATACAATACAGTTTCTAAATATTTACTAGGATTTTTTATAAAATCGCTTTCTATCGCCTTTTTATAGCGACTTAGTATTTCTTTTATATGCTCAAGTTTCAGCTTTAAAAACATTTCTTTAATTAATATTTTAGGGTATTCCACGTTATCGATTTTAATTGTTTCACGTTCTGAAAATATTGCTCTTGATATTATGTTAATTGTATCATTAGTAAAGTTAAAAATATCTCTGTCAATATTCATCTTACTAGCAAAAAATTCTATCTCACTTTCGTGGATTGACTTACACATTACATTTTGTATCTTTGCTTCATTTTCTTGTAACAACTTATACTTAATATTTTCTTTTATACGTTCCTCATAAGCTTTAATTTCAGTTTTAAGTCTATTTTCTGTTTCAATAACCTGCTTGTATGTCTTGTTCTTTAAATCTCGCTTTTCTATATTTTTTTGAGTAGACTCCAAAAGTTCTTCATCAGAAAGTTTACTTTCTTTTACTGTTATATTTTCTCTATATCCTAACAAATGATATGTATTAGAAGAAAACTTTTGTTCATTTTTATATTGTTTTTTGTCCATATAGCCTTGTTCTACTAGTATATTTAAGCTTTTACTAACTTTACTTGCACCAATATTTAATTGGCTCTGTAATTGGCTTAAATTTGGATACACTACGTTATTTTGTTCTTCTTTTCTATACATACAAAGGTATCCGTATACTACCTTAGCTTCTATAGAAATATTTTTGTCATTCATTATAGCTCTAGGTATAATTCCATAGTTTTTAAATAGCTCTATATCACCAATTTTAGCATTAATTTTAAACTGGTTACAGAATACCTTACCCTCAACTTTTAGAACAGATACTGTAATATATCCTTGTGCTTCAAGTTGTTTTAGGTACTTATAATATGTATCTTTGCTACCAATACCTAAGTAGTTCATTATTGTTTCTCTTTTCGGAGTTGCAATATAGTCAGTATTTTTGTAAGAACATAAAAACATATAAATGCCTTTAGCTTTTATATGTAAATTAGTGTCCTTAATTACTGTTTGACTAAATGTACTGTATCCGTTCTCTAGTATGTTTTCCATCAAAACATCTCCTTTTATTTTTTAACATAATACTATCATCTTCAAAAGCTATAAATGAAAACAATAGTATACAATATTAACAATAATATTGAAATTACTAAATTATCATTTTTACAAATTTATTCGACTTAATTTTTACTGAAAAATAGGATAGAATTATAGTGAATATAAGCACTATAATTCTAACATCGGTTTCACTAATCATAATATAATATTTCCTTTTATGTATAATTTTTGCTTAATATCATTGTAATTCGTATATCTGTTTACTCTTATGTATATTTTTTTATCCCCATTCAAGTAAACTATTTCTTCTTCTGAAATTTCCTCTAATAAATACTCTATTTCATCATAATAAACATAAGTAACTTCTTTTTTTGTGTAATCACAAATACAATTTAATTTATTTATAGTAAAACTTTTCACAACATTCTCGTCAACTACTTTATTTTCAATTCCTGTTATTATTTCTGTTATTACTAAATCCGACCTCATTATAAGAAAAAATATACCTATCAAAATGCATAAAAAGACAGATTTAGTAATAAACATAATAAATATTGTACATATTATACCCAAAATACATAATGCATTTAATTTCAACTTAGCTTTTCTTGCTTTTCTCACATCTTCAAATTTACAAAGTTCTATATCATCATATAAGTCACGATAAAATAGCCAAAAGGTATAAGTTGATAGTACAATCTCAATAGCAATTAATATTAAAAATGTTAATGAAAATTTCATACTTACACCTCCACCTCATTACAAATATTTTCTAACAATTTTTCTAAGGCAATAATTTCCAACTTTCGCTCTTTAATGCATTGTATCTGATTTTTTACTGTAGTAGTGAATTCCTTGTCTTGAATTTTTAAAAAATTCAAACTATGACAAAGATTTGCCTTCACATTAATAAGTAATGCTTCAATACTTTCTTTAGTTAGCTCTGGTTCTAAATCAAGTTCGTCTAAATTTACTTTTCCATCTCCTAAATCTTGTTTATTTTGTAAGCTATTATCTTCTGTTTCTATAATACTATTAGACTCATTAAAAATTTCTACACTCTCACCAATACCAATTTGATTTTCAAAAACCCAATCTTCATCTTCATTTGTTGACGTAACTATTTTATTTTCTTTTTGAGTAATAGTCTTAATGTCTTTAGTTGTAACTTTTTTGTTTTCTTCCTTAGCTTCCTTTATTAGTTCAAGTGCTTCTTCTTGTTGCTCTGGTTGAAGTCTTGAGATTGCATAAGCAGTATCAGTAGATATATTTTCTTCCTTTAGCTCCTCCTTAATGTTTTCATCAAGGTTATTGCTGATAGCTTCGTATCTAGCAACTTCTGATGTTGACATTTCTAAAAATTCTGCTATAAAATCTCTAGTTTTACCTTTAATTTGGGTACTATCAACTTCTTTTATTTCTTGTGCTATTAGCTTCATTTCTTCTACTTGTTTCATTTTTTCAAATGACGTTAACTCTCTAGCTGTAGAATTTGCTAATATTAGTGTTAATCTTTGCTCTAAGTCTGTTTTCTTCTCTATAGTACAAGGAACAGTTGTCCAGTCTAACTCTCCTTCGTTTATTAGTTCTTGAATTGCTTTAAATCTTCTATGACCAGAAATTAATTGATAAGTATTCTCGTCTTTTAAAGTAGAAACTACTAAGTTGTGCTTGAGTCCTACTGCTTTTATACTCATTTTTAACTTTTCAAGGTCTTTCACATAATAAAAGTTATTTTCATTAACTTTTATCAATTCTATATTAATATCATTAACTACAAATGTGTTACTACTGGTATTAATTCTAGTTTCACTTGTATCAAACAAATCATCAAAAGACGTCATTTTAATTTTACTTGCACTACTTTTCATCACACACCTCCAAAACTAAATTTTCATAAGCTTTTGATACTTTACCACTTGGGTCGTGTTCATAAATACTTTTACCTTCTGCACTTATTTCAGAAGCTCTAACTGATGTTGGTATTATATTTTTAAATATTTTTATCTTGCTACCATAAGTTTCGTGTAATAAATTTATAATATCTTTAGCATAGTTGGTACGCATATCTACCATTGTTATTAAAATTCCACCAATACTAAGTTTAGGATTAATCTGTTTTTTAACTCTTGCTATGGTTTTAAAAAGTTGTTCCATTCCCTTTATTGATAAGTATTGTGCTTGTACTGGTATAATTAGTTCATCACTGCAAGCCAGAGCATTAATAGTTACCATACCTAAGTTTTGAGAGCAATCTATTATAGCAAAATCGTAGTTATCTTCAATAGTCTGTAAGTATTGTCTTAAAATAGTTTCTCGGCTCATTGTATTTACTAAAGTTACTTCCATTCCAGATAATTCAATATTAGCAGGAATTAAATCAATATTTTCAAAATGATGTAAAACACCTTCATTAACAAAAATTTCTTCATCATCAATAACTTTTTCCATTAGCGTTGAAATTGTAACTGGCAGTTTATCCTGTTCATCAAAACCTAAGCTTACTGTTAAACTACCTTGTGGGTCCAAATCAATACAAATAACCTTTTTACCTAATTTAGCTAACCCAGTTGCTAAATTAACGCAGGTAACTGTTTTGCCCACACCACCTTTTTGATTTACCACTGATATAATTTTCATACTATTCTCCTTTACTTATTTACAGATTTTTTATAACCAATACTTACTCCATTTTTCAGTTACAAAATTTACTTTTCTACCACAATGTTTTTCTACCACAACGGCTTTTATTTTCCAGATAAGTTTGATGTCCCAATTTTGCTGAATATATTTTTTTATAATTTTCATCAATATTTCCAGTATCACCACGATTGAGTTCACTATAAATAGTAGTAACCGACTTATCAAGCTTATAAGCTATTTCAACAATACTTACCCCATTTCTCAAGCTTTCTTCAATAAATAATCTATCCTTATAGTCCAGCTGTATTCTTGCCATTTTCTTCACTCCCTTTCTAAATTTAAAATAAAAAATCACAAAAAACTCAACTTGACAAGGATTATATATCCTTTTCAAGTTTAATTATACAACTTACCATAAAAGCAATATTACTCTTATCATAAACAAAAGTAATATTGCTTTATACATTAAAACTATTTCAATTTAAAAATAATTAGTCATTCGTATTTTTCACATCTTTTACAAAAGCTTCATATAACATAACAGAACCTGTAACAATAACAACACAAATTACAAGCTTAGTAAGTAAAGCAAGTTCCATAGATTTAACAAAAAATGCTGCTATTATAACACCAACTACACCACCTAAAGTTATAAACATAGATAGCTTTGGAGCATAGCTTTTTTCTTTAATAAACTTTGAAGACCCTACAGGCATTAAGAATGCACAAGAACCCATCATAATAGGGAAAGCCACAAGAGGTGAAAGTCCCATAAAATAAACTGTAGCCATAGCAGGTGCATAAAGACCTACACCAGCAGACATCAAAGCTCCTAAAACAAAGAATATAACTGCAGAAATAATTAAAGTAACACCACTTAAACCAGTTGCCTCGTTTCCTGCTCCAAGTCCAGCGATTATTCCCATTTCACTTAAAATCATAATTATTGCAACTAATATCATTGCAAAACCCATAACTATTTTAACAGCTCTTTTTGGTAATTTAGAAATAATACCTGCCCCTAAGTAAGAACCAACAACAGATGCAAAAATAAGCGTTACTAATGTAACAGTTTCAACTTCAACAGCAGTAATGAATATAATTGCTTCAATAACAACTGGTATAGTATGCGAAACATTTAGAGTTCCGGGTAACAGTTTTTCGTCAACTTGTTTAGTAAATTTTAGTAACGCAGTAGTCGGTGCAAAAGAACCTATACCTAATGTATCAAAAAAATCAGTTAAAAAACCGATACCAATTGCTATTATAGCATTAGAATTATCTTCTGTTCTTCTTACTAAAAAATCTTTTACATAAATTAATGCAAAAAAAGCAGTAACAGCAACTAAAGCCCATATTAACCACATAGATAATAACCTCCTAGATCTACAATCTAAAACCTGCATAATATGGATCATGCTTATCCCAAACTAAATTATTAAAACCATATATATAAGCACTACCAGTGATTTCAGGTATAACAGCATCAAACTCTCCAACTTTAGTAGTGCCTATTATTTTCCCTTGAAAAACACTACCTATAACAGAAGCATATTTAAACACTTCCCCTTCTTTAAGTTCACCTTTAGCATACAGTGTACTAAGTTTTGCACTTGTACCTGTGCCACAAGGTGAACGGTCAACTGATCCACCAAAAATAACAACGTTTTGTGCATCAGCCTCTTTTCCATCAAGTTTTTTGTATATTTCAATCAAGTCAACAGTTTTAATATGAGGTAATAAAGGGTGCTTAAACTCATATTTATCATTATTATTTAATTCCTGCTCAAATTTTTCAGCAAAACTTTTTAATTCAGGCAAATTTTCAACTGAAATATCTATCATTAGCTCCTTCTCATTTATTAAGCAGAAAAAGCTACCCCCAAAAGCAATATCAACTTTATATTCCTTACCATCTATTTCGACTGGTAAATCTCTTTTATACAAAAAAGAAGGTACATTAACCAAACTTACAGATATAACTTTATTGTTTTCGCACTTTGCAATACATTTAACTAAGCCAGCAGGTGTATCTAGAGTTACACAAGTTTCTGGATATTCCATTTTAAGTAAGCCCGTTTCGAGTATAATCGTAACAGTTGCTATAGTACCATGCCCACACATATTTAAGTAGCCGGCACCTTCCATAAATATAATTCCAAAATCAGCTTCACTTGAAACAGGCTCAGTAAGTATACCGCCAAACATATCAGAATGTCCACGAGGTTCATGCATTAATCCGGTTCTTAAACTATCATAGTTGTCTATGAAATATTTAAGTTTTTCTGACATCGTATTTCCTTTAATTGGAGGGATACCTCCAGTAACAAGTCTATAAGGCTCACCAGCAGTATGAGAGTCAACAACAGTAATATTGCGATCAAATATCATAATATCTTCTCCTTATTCATTTTAATTTTAAGCATAGCAATAGCTTTGCGAGAATCAAGAACAGTTTTATTATTTTCACCTATTATTTCTGTTTCAGTACCAGAAATAGATTTATTAATATCAACAATAGTATCCATATATTTATTTTTTACAACAAATTGCCCACTTTTTCCTACAAAACTAAGACCTACAATAGGAATACCTGCTTTGCCGATAGTATTAATGCAATTTTCATAGTCTACATGATAGTTACCCCACCCATCTAAAGATATGATAACTCCATCAGGTCTGCAAGCAATGGCCATTTGCCCAGCCCTATAGCTAATTTTTTTCTTTTGTGTAACATTATCTGAAGTTCCATATACGATTATTCCACAAAAATCTAAATCTTCTTGTTCTGCTAAAAGGTCAATAAGTGGATCTTTAAAATGGTGCTTTGTCGTTTCTTTTGTAGAAGGTCCAAGTCCCATATTAAGTTAAAGCTCTAATAGCTCCATCACGATATTCATTTGGGGAAATCATAACAGGCATATTATGTAAGTCTATCATAGTCATTCCTCCCTTTACACCAGATGGTTCATCTGGAAATACTATATTATTTTCCATAGCACCTTGACCACTTACTTGTTTTATTAGCAAAACTTTTTTAGCATTTTTTTTATACTTTTCTTCATATATATGAGTTTCATTGAAGTCTTTAGCTTCAACTTCTTTTAAAATCTTACGAACCTCGGTGATAATATTTTCACAAATCAAATGGCAATTATAAACGGATTTTTTTAAATCTCTTTCATCTTTAATAGTTATATCAATATGAATAAGAAAATCTTCCATATCAAAAGTTCCTATCTCATTTGTTTTAACTATATTTTCTAAATTACCGTAACAAGCACCAAAATTTGAAACTTGCTTTCCAGATTTTATAGAAGAGGTAAGTAAAACATAAACACCTGTTAAAGTATGAGTAAGCCCTACCCCCATATCCCCATATACTTTAGTAGAAATGGGGATAATGTCAAGGATAGAATTTACTTCAATATCTTTTTTATTCGGCTCAACTATAGATATTTTAACATCACTTAAATCATCATATAAACTATAATCAATACAATTAGTTATATACAAATTTTTTTTGTTTATATCAACTTTGTTATGAAAAAAAACATTTTCAATGTGTAACGCACGTATTGTTAGTGTTTTTAAAATATCATTCATATTATATAGTTGCGTGATATTCATATGGTAAAGGAATAATTTTACCATAGCTATCTATATCGTGTAATAATACTAAAGTATCTTTACAAATATTGTATTGCATTTCAATATCATTTGGTGCACCAGCATTAGCACCCATAGGAACACTAGGAGCTACAGCACGAGGAGTACCATTTTGTCTTACAACAGGAGGTAATGCTGCTATAATAATAGTAGGAATACCAACTGACTCTATTGCACGTTGAACAAGCACCGCCGTTCTATGACAAGTACCTCAACCTGCTGTTAATAAAACAGCATCAACGTTTGCATTTTTTAATTGTTTTGCGATTTCAGGACCAGTTACTTCGTTAAAAGCAGTTTGGTCACCTCCACCACCCATAAAACCAAAGTTTATGTCAGAAAATTCTTTTATTATTCCTGCCTGTGCAAGTTCTCTCATTCTATCAATAGGGAACATACAATTTACATCTTTATTTGCATCTGCATTATCATAACCACCGTGAGAAACGATAAGGTCACTTGATTTAGCGTCACCGGGAATAAGTCTAAATGTGGAATCCCCTGCAAAGTTAAATCTCTTTTCACTTTTAAGATGTACACCTGCAGCAGTAGCTAAAGCTACCTTCATATCTTTTAACTCTTTTGTAACCTCAGCCCAAACAGGATTTGGAGTAATGGGTACAAAAATTTCAGATTTCAAACCGTTATAGTTCATTTAATCCTCCAACTTTCTGTTAATATTATCTAAATATTTTTCATCTATTTCTTCACTAATCACTTCTGGATAACTAAGATAAAAAGCAACTTCCTGTCCAAGTTGTGGTGGGTTTTCTGATATCAACATACGCATAGGTATAGAAAACTTTCCTAAACGTGCCTTTAGATCGATATCAACACTACCACCTTTTATGGCAACAATAATGCCGTGATATACCTTAGCTGTATGGAGATACTTTAGTTCGTCCATATATTATTCTACCTCATAAATTTCAAGTCTTTTTTTAGATTTTGGTAAAACCTGTTCATTTTCAACTAAATTCATTTTAGTACCGGTTGCTTTTTCAATAACTGAAACATTTCCAAGTTTCACGTTTGGATTCCATTTTCTTTCAGCTTCTTCAACTTCGTTACCGTCCATTAAATGGTTTAACATAGCTAAAGCTCTAATGCCATCTTCTTCACAAAGAGTATTATTTGAAAGAATTTCATTTTCAATACCTTGTTTAGATTTATTGTTATCGATTAAAGCATACATATACTCATTACCAACAACTAAAGCACCTTGAACTGCAGAATAAGTAACACCAACAACTTTGGCACCACGTTTACCGATTTGCTCATGATGACTAGCAAAATCAATATGGTTATTACCAAAGCCTTCTGTAGTAATAATAGCACCATCTAAATTCATAGTTTGTGCTAACATACCAAGTCGTCTTGAAACATAGTCTTTTTCAGTATTAGCTTGAGGAGAACCTACAAGACAAACACCTAAAAGTTCAATATTTTCATCAGCTAAAGCAAGCTTTACAAGAGGCTCTCTAAAATAGTGACGAGTAGTTTCTTTAGATGCAGGACCAATACAAGTTAAAGCATGTATACCACCATCTAAAAGCTCGAGTGGGCTAAGTACAACAGGTAAATTTCCTAAGTCAACGTTTGGTTTACCGCCTAACATACCACAAGGTTGAGTAGGCAAAATAAAATTATCATGCATAGCACCTTGACCCATTATTTCTTTAACTATAAGAACTCTTTTTTTGCTAGGATTACTTTTATGAACTAAAATTTCAGTATCAACTTTAGTTAAACCTTCTGCTTTTAATAAAGCATCACGAATTTCTTTAGTAATCATATCCATAACTTTATGTGCAGCAAAAGGACCTGGACGTTCCATATTCATAGCTTCTTTTATAACAACTTCTGCTTTAATAAGGATATTCCCCTTATCAGGAGCGCCAGGGCGACCCCACATTATATTTTTATCTAAAGAACCTTCACTAGAACCAAACTCACCTATTTGTGAACCTACTTCATCTATACCTGTTAAAACTACTACTACATTATCAATAACTCTCGTTATACCACTACCTAGTTCACCTTTTTCTTTAACAGCAATAGGTTGAACGTCCATAATTGTTTCAGAATAAACATCATAGTTTTCACTTGTAACTATTTCAAGTTTTATGCTTTTTACGATTTTATTATCAGTTACAACTTCTTTACATAAACTTTCTTTTACATACAATACATTGTCTATAATTTCTGTTTTGTCAGATAGAACTACCTTATCAATTTTGTAATAATGTTTTTCAAGTCTTTCAAGTTCTTTAACGTTATTTTCATTTTCATTTTTAGAAGCACCTGTAGTATTTTCATTAACACTATTAGTAGCTTCATTATTGCTTACAGAACTCGCACCTTGCAAAATTCCAAGTGGTAATTCAATATTAATACCCTCACCTTTTTCGATTTGGATACGTAATACACCACCATTTAATGCAGTGCTATTAGTAGTACTTGTAGTATTAACTACACCAGCACCTTCCGTTGCAACTTTTTCAATTTTTTCTTCTTTTTTAGCAACATAACCATCAACAACATCTTTTGTAAATGGAGTAAGTGCATCTAAAGTTTTGTTTAACGTTAAACCTAAAACTTCTTCAATTTTTAAAGTATCATCACTTAAACTTAATAAACCTGACTCAACAAGATCATCAAAAATCGCAGGGTCTTCTAACATATCTGGCGTTACAGTTGAACCTGCTTCAAATCTACAACAAGTAACAGCATGTTTTTTGGCATTTTTTTGTGCCTTTTCTTGTGACATTGCCATAATAATAAGCTCCTTTATTTTAAACTTCTATACAGCCTATGCGAAGACGATCTTAATATATGATCTGTTGAATGAATTAACTTTACCCCAAGCCTTGGAGTTACACCAGTAACGGTGTTAGTTCAGTCCTCACATGTCGCAGCTAAAATAACAGTTGCACCTGCTTTTTTTAACTTAAGACATACTTCAGCCTGGCCGGGGCACTCCCCGGGTTTTTCGCAACGAAATCTGCCATTTACTTCTTTCATTCTTTTACATTTTTCACTTGCGACTAAAGTTCCATTCATTTTTTCGACCAAATACGATAGTCTATCACTATTAGCTCCACATTCACATTCGATTACACCAAATTTCTCTTTAATGTCGAGAAATGGATTAGTTACAAAAATACCGCCAGTAGTTTTATTTACAGAATCTTGCAAAGGTACACCTTTTCCTGTAAATGGTCCACCCATCAGTATTTCACCATATGGTTCTAAGATATTACCATTTTCTTTAATTAAATCTTCAACAATAGCTCCAATAGGAACATTTTCCAAAACTTTAGGTTCATATAAATTTTGTATTCTACCACCTATAGTTAAGTCTTTGTAAATAACTGGCTTTAAATTTTCAACTGCCTCAAAAATATTTTTCACCGTTTCCGCATTAAGTACAACAGCATTATATTTTAAAGGTAATTCTCCGGGATTTAGTATTTCACCATGAAGCTCACGTATAATAACTCTTTCATCACCTGCTGGATATATATTATCTAATAAACCAACTTCAATTTTTTCTTTAGAAATTTTTTCATTAAGTTTATTGATAAGTTCTTTATGTTTCTTTTTAATAGCAATTACAGACTTATCACATTCAAGAAGCTCAGCAACAATTTTAACACCTTTAATAAAATCATCTAAATTGTTGTTAATATAATTGATGTTATGTTCAAGCAAAGGTTCACATTCTGCACAATTAATGTAAAAAACACCGCCTGTTATTTTGGTTTTAAGCTTTAAATGTGTTGGAAAACCAGCTCCACCACTGCCAACTACACCAGCTTCTTCGATTTTTTCCAAAGCAGTTAGATTACATTGTATTTTCACATATTCACTACTTGTGTCACCTTCAACAACAATAAAATTTTCATTAAGTTCGATCACAATGCCGTCAATACTTGAATGTATATTACAACCCATTTCATCAATAACAGCAATTTTCTCGCCAACCTTTACTTTATCATTAATTTTAACTATAGCTTTACTAGTTTTTCCTATTGACTGTTTTAAACTAATTTTGACTTTAATTTTTATCTCCTCCTTTCTTCAATATTACAGATGACCTTTATGTCATCTATAAATTTATTATATAACAAACTTCATTGTTTTACAATAGAAAAATTACATTTTTTTAGTAAAAAAGTATATTTTTTATACATTTATTTGAATAAATTGTAAATTTTTTCGTCAATTATTTGTCAAATTTTAACTTTTTAGTATGTCGTTACCAATAAATGTTAAAAGTATACAAAAAATGTATATTTTTAACATAAAAATATACTATTTAAACAAATTCTAATAGTATGCTTAAATTTTTAAATGTAAAATTTTATGAAAATTTTAGTAACACTTGGCAACGTTGTAAAATTCAAGAAATGGCACATTGCAAAAAAAAACAAAGAAATAATAAAATTCTTTGTTTTTAATATTTAAAATAAAATTACTTTTTAAGGCAAAATACAATTATTTACTAAAGTAACAAGATTATTTATCTCAGGTTTTGAGATTTGACCGGTAGCACCAGACTTTAAGCATTTTTCTTTCATTTCTTCATTAACAAGAGCAGAAAATAAAATTATAGGTAAATGTTTAAATCTATTATCAGCACGTACCTTTTTTGTAAATTCAAGACCGTCCATAATAGGCATCTCGATATCAGAAATTATACATTTAACTTGTTCGCTAATATCATAGCCTTTTTGGTCAAGACGTTCAAGATATTCCCAAGCCTCATTACCATTTGTTTTAGTGATAATTTCAGTATACCCCACACTTTTAAGTTTATTTACAATAACAGTAAGTGGAGTAGCAGAGTCTTCTACAACTAAAACCGGTTTAGAAGGGTCAACTTTACCTTCAACGATTTCAAAATCATCAGGAGCATAAGCCTCAGGGTTTATATCAAACATTATTCTTTCAAAGTCAAGTACAGTTATAAGTCTATCTTGATATTTTGCTATACCAGTAACTAAAGAGTCAACAGTTCCATATATAGTTTTATCAGGCTTATTTATATCTTTCCAAGAAACTCGGCGAATACCTTCAACAGAATGTACATGGAAAGCTAAAGTACATTTATTAATATTAACAATAATCAAAATATCTTTTGAAGTATCTTCAAATTCCGTATGTTTTAAAAACTTAGGTAAATTTACAACAGTAATGATTTCATCACGAGGTTTAAAAATACCTTCTATACATTCGTTAGCATTAGGCATAGGAATAACATTTTCATATTTCATAATAATGTTAACTTTACCAACATTAATACCGTAACACTTTCCGTCAACCTTAAATTCCATAACACTAAACTCATTTGAATCAGTATCAAGTATTATTTCATGTTTACTACTATTTTCCATTTTCTTAGCCCCCAGCTATTTAACTTCTTTTATATGCTTCTAGTCTATATATCGGCATACCCATTTCGCTAAATTTTTTTTCATATTCAGTAACAACATTGCCCTCAAACTCGCTATTATGTAAATCTAAAGATACGTTGCTAAGTTTCCAATCGCAAAATGAGAATTCATTTAAACTAAACTCAAATAAACTTCTATTATCTGTTTTTTGAAACAAAGAGCCGTCTTTAGTTAAAATCTTAAAATAAATTTCTATAAAACTTCTATGTGTAAGCCTTCTTTTAAACCATTTTTTACGATTACGCCAAGGGTCAGAAAAGTTTAAATATATTCTATTTATTTCACCCAAATCAAAAAATTTTTCTAAATCTTTAGCATCATCATTTATAAATAGAACATTTAATTCATATCCTATTTCTTCCTCACGTTCACGTAATTTTCTTATAGCCATAGCAACAACTTGTTCTTCTTTTTCAAAAGCAATAAAATTAACATTAGGGTTTTTCTCTGCCATACCTATAACAAAATCGCCTTTACCGCACCCGATTTCCAAATGTAGTTCACAATCATTTGAAAACAAGTCTTTCCATTTTCCTTTGTTAACTTCGGGAGTTTTAATAAGATGTAAATTGCTTTCCATCTCGCCTTCAACCCATTTTTTATTTCTTTGTCGCATACTATACCTCTTATAAACATTATTCTTATTAATTTTATCATATATAATAAAAAAAGTAAATATAAAAAGTCTATTTTTAGGAAATGCTTTTAATAAAAGTTTTAAAATTTTCAAACTAAAAAATTTAAAATGCTCATTAATTTTTTTACTAATAAAAAAGGCAATGTCATTTAGTTAATAATTTAATAAAACAGCTAAAAAATGCGACACTTTCCCTTAAATATATACTTATTTAAGGGAGGTTAACCTATGAAATTTGCTAAAAATCTAAAAAATTAACTAAACAAAATAATTGAAACAATGTAAAAATCGCTTTTGACTTTTTGGAGCATAATTCTAGGGATTTATTTGAGATGAGTTTTAGAGGAAGGTATTGAAAAGGTTAGAAAAAAATTAGCCTTCGACATATATTTCTATTGCATAAAAATATGCAAATACATTTTCACTATTTTTGTTTACGTTCCCACTACTATAATTTTTTTCTTTTTGATTTTATCAGCACCTTCAATATATAGTGATTTAAACTTTTTTATTCTTCACTACTAAACTTACCTATTGTATGTATGACTGCAATAGCTATACTACAGAAACTAAAAACAACTACCCCAACTTTAAAAACAGTAAAAAATATTCCCAATAATAAATTACCTAAAATTATGGCAACTATAATATAAAACAAATGTAATACTGCAAAATCCTTTTGTCTTTGAGCATTTACAAGCTTACGAAACTCTAAATATGTATATACATTTGTAATAGTAAAGCACACACCTACGATTGCCATATTAAAGTAAACTAGTATTTCTGATATAAGATGAGGCAATAATGAATAATACATTAAACCAGATACAACCCCAATTATAGCAGTACAAATAAACATTAAAGTAATAATAAAATCAAGGGAAATTTTTCTTTTCTTAGTTACATTGCTATATATTATGAAAACAGCACCACAAAGCAAAATAGCCACAGAACCACTCATAATAGAGCCGCTTATACCAATATTATATATTATAACAGGTAAAGTCGTCATAAAAGTAGTAGCAAAAAACATATTAACTAAAAAGCTAAGTTTCACCATTTTATCAAGTCTAGGTGAAGCTTCATATTTTATATAATTTCTAGTTTTTTCAATTTTAAAATCTGCATCAAAGTTCTTTGCAACCTCACCTTGCTTAATAAACAACGCAAAAACTGTTGCAAAAATAAATAAAACTATACAACAAACAATAACCCATAAATAACCGAAAACAATATAAACTACACCACCTATTAAGGGAGAAATAGTAATGCATATACCATTTAAAATATTTGAATTTTTAACATCTTTAAAATCCAAAGCACTTTCGCTTACAACAAAATCTAATGCCATACGAAAATGTGCAGCAATAGTTCTAAAAGCCATAACTAACCCCATTCCTATAAGTATGTTAAGTTTGCTTGTATATATCAAATAAAAAAGCACAAAAGATATTAAAAGCATTGCAATATTATCAAATATTAAAATGTTTTTCTTATTAAGAATATTTGTCAAATTCCCTAAGGGAATAACAAAAAACAAACTTGGTAAAATAAGTAAAACATTAAAAAACCCTAAATTTACATTAGTGCTTGTAAAGGCATTTTCCATATAGAATAAACCTATAGCTAAATCTAAAAATTTCGAACCCAAAACTGCAAAAAGCTGTCCAAAAATTAGAACATTCATATTTTTAACTTTTCCCATAGAACCTCTCTAAAAATGTAATAATACATCTATAATATACTATTACAGAAAATTTTACAAGGAAATTAAAAAAATTAATTATTGTTTAAAAAATTTACAATAGTATTGTAATATTCAGAAATTTCTTTAGTAAAAGATTTATTAATTTCATTTCCCATATGTTCAATAAATTGAGTATCATTCTCAACATAAGTTATACAAATAGTCTGTTTTAAATATGTATTATATTCCGATTTGTTGTTAAGTTTAAAATGATTTCTAAACATCAAAAAATATATACGATTTTTAAGAAACTCTATTTTTATTTTTTTCAAAAATATAAGAATTTTATTACATTGTTCTATACTTCTTCCATATTCTCCTAAAGTATAATATATATCTGCTAAATTGTTTACAGCAATAATATAAACTCTCGTAATTATTTTTGGAATATTTTCAACTACCAACTTTTCATTAAAATAAAAATGTTCTATTGTACCAATTATAGATATACTTAACTTTTCGGCATCGTCATGTTTTTTTAAATGAAAGTAATTATATTCTATTAATGATAATACTGCGTAAGAAATATCTGAAGTTACATACTTATTACAATCATATATATTAAAATTATTTTCTTTAATATCCAAAGCAATGTAACAATATTTTAACGAACTACAATAATCTTTATTAAAAGAATGATGTATTGCAAAAGCATATAACAGAAGTTGCTTATATTTTGAAAATACCATTTTTTCTAATTCTTTTTTTGATATATTAATTATAACTTTTTCAAGTTCAATTCTATTTTTACTTTCTACACACTCACGTAATGCAACATACTTCTCATATTCTTCAAAAGATGAAAATTCATGGTAATAATTTAAATATTCACCTAAATTTACACCCAGTGCTATTGACAAAGCAGATGTAACATATATCGATGTAAATACTTCTTTATTTTCAATTCTATATATTTGCCTTTTAGATATTCCTGATAATTCTTCAAGCTCGCCTATACTTATGCCTTTACTTTCTCGCACATACTTTAAAATATCACCATATACATAATTATCCATAAATTTTCCCCTTTTTATTTATATTTTAACATACTTTTTAAGTTTTGAAAATAATTTATAAAATATTTTATTGTTTTTCGGTATAAATTCCTATCTATTGACATAAAAGGCACAAAAACTATCCTTTACTACATTGACTTTATAAATAATTTATAATATACTTCCTTTGAAATAAATTATATATATTATTTGGAGGATTTATGAAAAAATTATTGTTACTTACTGCTTTAACTCTTACTATTGCAACACTTGTTGCACCTAAAACTTCTGAGCATGAAATGTGGGCTTCTAACACTGTTGCTCCTGAAACTTTCGAACATGAAATGTGGGCTTCTAACTCTGTTACTCCTAAAACTTTTGAACATAAAATGTGGGCTTCTAACACTGTTACTCCTAAAACTTTTGAACATGAAATGTGGGCTTCTAACGCTGTTGCTCCTGAAACTTTTGAACATGAAATGTGGGCTTCTAACGCTGTTGCTCCTGAAACTTTTGAACATGAAATGTGGGCTTCTAACTCTGTTGCTCCTGAAACTTTCGAACATGAAATGTGGGCTTCTAACGCTGTTGCTCCTGAAACTTTTGAACATGAAATGTGGGCTTCTAACACTGTTGCTCCTGAAACTTTTGAACATGAAATGTGGGCTTCTAACACTGTTGCTCCTGAAACTTTCGAACATGAAATGTGGGCTTCTAACACTGTTGCTCCTGAAACTTTTGAACATGAAATGTGGGCTTAATAATTACATTTTGAATTGCAAATTATATCATAATTTTAAAAATTATTGAACAAAATTAAAATACACCCTATAATGGACACTTCTTTTTCTCCTAATACTTGAGTAAGCGTTTGTGGAGTATTCTTTGAACGTGAATGTGTTGTGTCTACAATGATAGTTGTACTTTTTATAATTTTACTATTTAAAGCTTGTTGTATAGTTTCATATAAAAAACTTTGAAGCTATTCTTCTGTTATTTTGATATTGTATAATTAAATCTGATAAATCACTAAATATAGCTTTAGTAAAGGACACATAAAAAAAGACTATTAAGTTTCTAAGGAAGGTGCTAAAAGATTAGAAAAAAAATTATACGAAAATCATTTCGCATAAACATCTTTTGTCTTCAGTCTGACACTAGCTACGTAAGTGTACGGGGTTCTTTCCGATACAATATGACAAAGACAATGGTGTATTTTTAGACGTTACCAAATATTTTTTTCTCATCTTCAAAACCTCTTTCTTTTAATTATACCAAAATACCCTATATTGTAAACTTTTTTATTTGTCTACTATATAGGGTACATTTTATTAAATTATGAAGCACCGTATTTTCTATCTTTGTTATCTAATTGAGCAGTTTACAGAGCCATCGACCGACGTAATTGCATCTAAACACTGTAAGTCAAATGACCTTTCCTGTCTGCGAGAACTGGAACCCTTATCGTCTTTCACTAAAGTACTCTTCGCTTTGGGTAACACCTCCACTTTCGGCAGATTAAAAAGTTCTTTCTAAAATTTTAATTTTATCAGGATCCATAAAATCATCTAAACTATCAACCCCAAGCTTTTTAAGTAATTGCATCATAACATCTGAATTAACAGTTACTTTAACAGCTGATTGATTAGCCGTTTTAGTTAAAAGTTCTGTTGCCTTTTCCACAGGAATAATAGCCTTTGGACCACCAACACAGCCACCTGCACAGCCCATACCTTCAACGAAAGTAGCTTTAACTTTTCCCTCACGTAAATTAGTTAACATCTCCTTACATTCTTTTATACCATTTGCTTGAACAGGTTTAAATATATCATATTTTTCAGGAAACATTTCTTCTATAGCTTCTGCAACTGCTTGAGAAACTCCAGAAGTTTTGCCGTATAATCTACCACCTTTTGACGCATAGTCCATAGAAATAAGTGGCTTAAGTTCAATAGGATTTATATTTTGTATATTAAGCATTTCTTGAACTTCTTGAAAAGTTAAAACATAATCTATTGCACCTTCAATACCAGCATCACGTGCTTCACTTTTTTTAGCAGCACATGGGCCAACAAAAACAACTTTAGTGTTCGGCTTGAACTTTTTGATTATTCTACCAACAGCAATCATAGGAGAAACTGAAGGTGAAACATCTTTAACAAACTCACCATATACTTTACGTATCATACCAACCCACATAGGACAACAACATGATGTAATAAGTAAATCATCTTCATGAGAAACGTGACGGTCAAACTCTACCGCCTCTTTAATTGTAAGAATATCAGCACCAATAGC
>JBKECM010000109.1:0-44221 GCA_047974615.1 Lachnospirales bacterium | reverse complement strand
TTAAATACTTCTCAACATTATAAATAGGAATAATACAACTTACAAGAAACTTTTTTTCATTTTCTCTTTTAATAATTTTCAAACTATTATTATTTTCACTTTTTATGACTTCAAAACCGTTTTCAAAGCGTTTATTTTCAATTTCAGTACATACATCAATATCACTAGCAAAAAATTCAATTTCTACACTACTATCAATTAGTTTTACTTCAACTTCAAAAGTATAAGAAGTTATTATACTATCTAATATGTTTTCTACATTATTTTGAACTAAATTAATAGGACTAACTATCATTTTATTTTGTAAAACTTTAGGTTCAAACTCATACATTGAAGAAATTGCATAAATTTGTCCCTTAACCACAGTGATACTATCATCACCTAAGCAAACTTCAGTAACTTTTACTTCAAAAAAACTATGTTTTTCTTTAAACGCAAAATTTAATAAGCCCAATGATATAACTTTACTAAAAAAATCTTCTTGTAAAAAATCTTTTTGTAAAACAATAATAATGTTTTTTAATACTTCTTCATTCTCTATACTCGGCTTTAAATGTAATTGATATTCAATAAACTTTTTAGAAAGTTCTAAAACATAAGTAGGTAATTTTTTTGAAAATTTTTTTACACAAGATATTAATTCAAAAAGTAATGAATGTGATATAATACTATCATTACTTTCAAAAGTACAATCATCTATAAACAATTTTCCATAGGCTTTGTTATGTAAAATTAACGAATATATAAACTTATATAAATTATCTACTTTAGAGATTTTGTTAAAATCAACCAGTAAGCTTAAACCATTAAGATTAAAAGGTAATTCTGAATTTTTATCAATATTTACTATTTCTGATTTACAGTAATCTATAGTAGCAATATTTATATTCAAGTTTTCATTAAAGAAATTATTTAATTCATCAAAATATTTTTCACTTAAGATATCACCTTCACAAATAAAGGTTAAAATATTTTTATCTAACCCTTCAATCTTAGATATAACATCAATTTTTTCTTTTTCAGTCACACCTAAAAATATTTCCACTTCATCATCTAGTAAATCTAGCGTCTTTATTGTTTTTTCATTTAATTGATATTTAAATAAATTTGAAACAATAATAATTTGATAGTTCCCATCAAATTTAAATGAAGAATATAAACTGTCTATTGTTTGTCTAAATTTTTCATAATTGTTATTTATTTCAAAAACTATATAAAATTTATGCATATAATCCCCCTAGTTTCTATCTGTCATTTTCTAACATTAAATTATACAAACGATCGCAATTTTCGCCGTCAAAAAATTTAAAATAACTGTCAGTCTTTTTTAAATATTTTGATTTCATTGTACAATTATCTTTCATATATTGAATTATTGTTTCAACAAGTTTATCACAATCTGCTAAAACTTCTCCAAAGCCATTTTTCTTATAGTCAAAAGAAGTTTGTACCTTTTTTTCATCAAAATGATAATATAAAACTGGTTTTTTCAAATATGCAAAATCAAAAGATATATCATTATAATCTGTAACAAGTAAACTTGATTGTGCTACAACAGCATCTATAGGCGTATCCTTCGGTAGTAAAAGCATTGAACTATTAGTTTTATAATCACTTAAATTATTTAAAGTATTGTGATGTGGATAAAACACTAAAGCGTATCCATATAAAGTAGCAGCTTGTTCCAATTTTTCGTTAGATAATAATTCATTTAAATATATACAATATTTTGAATTTTTAAAATTAATATCATAAAATTTTTTATCTTTGTTTTTATAACTTGGCATAATCAAAATAATTTTTTGATTATCATTTTCTAATAAGTCAAATCTTGGTCTACCTATAATTTTAGTAGGTAAATTTTTAATTACTTCTTTTTTTGATGATACGGAAATAAGCCCTAAATTAGATTTATACTCATCTTCAATAGTGCTTTCATTTATATTAAATTCGTTAGGTAAACAAATTATTTTATTTCTAATAAATGGTTCTAAAACTTTCTTTTTATTCTTACCAAAAGGGTTAAGAGAATTTTCACTCATCTGCGAAACAATTATTTTTTTAGCAAATAAATACATTAATTGATGTAATTCACTGCCACGCTCTATATCCTCATCAGTCGCCTCGTATTTAACTAAATATTTATCAATTTTATCTTTAGTATATTCTGAACAATAATCAAAATATGTTTCTACATTATCATATTCGAAGTCCTCTGTTTTGATAAATAGCCAAATTTTATATTTAGAAAAAATAGGATATAACCTTAAATATCTCTGTATTAATGCTATTTCAGAACTATGTACTTTATCATCTAAAGTTGCAATATATTCATTTGAATATTGATTTAAGTTAAATTCATTAATACCTTCGATAAGTAACTGATTTTTATTATTTCCTTTTTTAATAATATAATCTTGGGTAATTATAAATGGCATATCAAAGAATTCACATATATCAACATTTAAATTTACATTACTGTTCAAATCTAAATAGAAATCAATAGAACTATTTTCTTTATAAGGAATTGTAAAACTAAATTCCATTTTAGAATGTATTTTTGAATTCAAAAAATATTCTATTGACTTTTCAGTCAAATTTATTTCATAACATATATCACAATAATTTACATTAAAATTAACATTATCGTAATATGGTAAATCTATATAACCCTTAAAATCAATAGTGTTTCCTTTATTTTCAATATTTATAATTTTAAATTTTGGTTTAAATGTCAATAAATTTTTTTCTTCAAAAATTAAATAAAATAAACTTTTTGAATTTTTCCAAACTAAATTATTATATTTAGTTTTAAATAAAAATATTTTTAAAAAAATCAAATCATTACTTAAATTTTGAATTATGTCATCATAAATATTTTGTAAAATAAGATGTAAATTACATTCCTTTAATATCATACTTTTTTTAGTAAATTCTTTTTTCAAAATATTTATAATAATATTTTGAGTATATTTTGTAACTACACCAAATTTATTTAAAGAACTTGTTATTATACTTTCACAAAAAGACTCAAATTCAAAATAATTATAATTTCCATTATAATTATTAATTTTATAAGCTGTAAAATTTTCAAAAAATATTATTTTATTATTTTCAATCATTACATTGTGTAAAAATTCACTTTCCGAAAAAAATAAGTTGTTTTCATTAAATCTTAAATTATCTAAAACAGTTTTTCTAAAAACTATATTAGATAAGCTATTAAAAATATTTGTACAATTTTCTGTAATATTTATAATTTTATTTTTATATCCAAATTCATTAATTGCAATATTAATATTTTCATTTTCGTTTAAAAGTTCAATGGATTCTTTGAAATAGTCTTTGTCTAAAATATCACCACTGTTAAAGAACATTAAATAATTTCCCATAGCATTGTTAATAGCAATATTTCTTGCAACAAAAATCATTTCATCTTCAAAATATAAATATTTTTTAGAATATTTTTTAATTAATTTTTTAATACTATTTTTACCATTACCAATGATTATAACTTGTATATTTTCTTCCAACTCTAAAGATTGTAATTCAATACTATTAAGTGTATTTACAAAATTTTCATCATAAGCTGAAACAATACAACTTATGCTTACTGTATGACAAAAGCTATCATCTACGTTTTCATAAATATTATCTTCAATAGTACTTTCAAGCTCTTGAACTTCTACATCTTCAAGTATTTCACGATTTAATTTAAATTCTATAGTATTATCTATTTTAAACAAGCTGATTTTCTTAAATTCATTTTCTGTTATTTTTATATATTTATTACTATTTATTAATCCAACACAATAATAGCTATTAAAACTATTAAGTACTATATCAATAACAACATCATCACAATATTTATTTTCAAAATTATTAATTGCACTTGATAGCAACGCTAAACCACTGTTGCAAAAAGAAAAATCTGAAATATTTTCAAAGTAAAAAATATCATTATTTTCTTTGAAATTAAAAAAATCTGGAAGTACAACTTGGCACTTATCCTTATTTTCATCAAAAAAATAGCATAGGTAATCTAAGTATTTTTCTTCAAAAGTATCTCCAACTTCCATAAAGAAAATTATATTATTGTTATCATTTGATATTTTCTCTAAAATGTTTAAAGTATGCTTTCCAAAATAAAACTGAAAATTATTATTTTGAATGACTTGTATTTTTTCAATAACTTCATCTGAAAGCTGATATTTTTGTACCTCAAAATATACAAAATATCTTTTGTTTACATTTGATTTAAATGAGTTACAAATGCTATTTAAAGTATTAATAACATCTATAGATTGTTTATTTCCCTTAATAATAATTGTAAATTCGTACATTCTAATCCCCCATTAATTATTAACTAAATTTATTGAAATTGGAAACATTATATTGTCATAAATTGCAAAAAAACTTATTTCGTTAAATTCACAATTTTCAAATACATTTTCAAAAACAAAAGATTTATTTATACATACCCCTAAAAAAAAGGTATCAAACCTATCTGTTTCAACTTTTTGTAAGTTAACAATTTTCCCCTTAATTTTTGCTAAAAAGCTAATTTCATCATATATATGTGAAAAATAACCTGAAATATAAACATTATTGCTTAATTCTTTTATAGCAAACAAGTTAACAGAAAGTGGTAGTAGTATATTAACTTTGCCTACCATAAAATTAAGATTATTTTCTGTTTTTACTAAAATATCATAACCTTTTAAGCTAAATATAAAAAGTTTATGCGAAATTTTCAAATCTGAGTTTTCAATCACATCGTCATCTATAAATTTCAATGTAAATTTTAACCCATTAATTATATTTATTGTATCTATATGTATTTTTGTATCTTTTATAAAAAAGCTAGTTAATTCATACAAACATAAATTTTGAGTGTATTTTGTAACATAGCCATATTTTTCTATTGAGTATTGAATAATTCTATTTTGAAAATCCTTTTGGTACCAATTCAAATTATACAATTTATTTTTTGTTACCGAACTATTATTCTTTCTGTAAATATAAAAAGATTCATTTGTAACACCATAGGAAAGTGTTCTTAAAATTATTTTATGGATAAATTCAGCATCTTCTGAATAATGCATATTTTTATTAAATTTCAAATTTTTAAGTGCTTTTGTTCTAATTAATACACTACAAGCACTAAATTGATTTTGTTTGTATTCATTTTCTACATTTATAACTCTTATAGTATTAAATCTTGGTGGAAATGGGCTTTCTAAAAAAACATTTTTTCTCATTTCCTTTATTGGATAAGCAACTAAATCAACATTGTTTTTATAAAAAAAATTCAATCCAGCTTCATAATAATTTTTGCATAATAAATCATCTGAATCTAAAAAAGATATAAAGTCACTTTTTGCAAAAGATATACCTTGATTTCTTGCAACAGACACTCCCAAATTTAATTGAAAATGATACTCCACATTGCTATATTTATTTTTATAATACATACAAATAGCTTCACTTTCATCAAAGCTACCATCATTTATTAATATTAGTTGTATTTTCTCAAATCCTATACTTTGACAAATTACACTTTCTATTGTTTCTTTCAAAAAACTTTGACTATTATATATCGGAATAATACAACTTATTAGAAACAAACTTTACACTCCCTATTATAAAAGCCATAAGAACTTATTGGTTCTTATGGCTTTTATTAACCAATATTTCAACCCATAAACTATATATTTCTGGATTTATTTTTTAGCCTTTATATAAATCATCATCGTCAACGTCATCATTATCGTCATCATCATATCTTAAGTCATCATAATCATCATCGTCTTTGTTAGCAGACACACTTTTACTGCTACCTTTACTATTTGTAGATTTACCACCTACAACAGTGCCATCACTTTTTATCATAACAACACCTTTTTCGTCTATAACAGCACCTGATGAATTAACAGAATATGTATTTACGTCTTCAAGTGGTTCAACTTTATTGTGAGTTGTATTTGAAGTAATATTTGTATTTACATTAGGATCTACAGATACACCTGAAACTTCTGTAATACGTGCAGATAAAATAGACATTCCTTCAGAAATATCATTAACTTTAATCCATTCGCCATCTTCAGCAACTAAAACAGGTCTACCAGCTACTAATGAATCCTTTAATGCATTTCTAGCTGAAGCACGATATGCATCATTATCCATAAATTCTTCTAAATATTCAATGTTTTCGCCATTTTCATTTTGAACTTGAATTAACGGTGTACTTGTAGTTGTTTCAGCAGCTTGTACATCTGTTGCTGAAGCTAATGAAATAGCAGCAGCAAAAGGTATTGCACCTGCAATAATTTTTATATTATTATTATTTTTTTTCTTCTTCATAGTTACCTCTCACCTTAGTTTACTGTAATTGCTAGTTGATTTACTGTAAAAGTACCATCAAGTGTAGCAATATAGTCATTTTGTTCGCTTCTAAAAACTGCTGAAGTTGAAACTCCATTAACACTAACAGTATATCCAGTTATAGGCTCTTTACCAGTAACTGGTTTAATTACAACTACAGTTATTGGTGCTTCTGGTAATATATAACTTAAAGTTATACTATAATCATCTGTTTGCTTAAAAATAGGGTTTAACGATTCAGTTTCTATATTTTGTGTTTCATTTGAATTTGAAACGTTTACAGAATTTCCACCTTCGTTAATTGTTTCACCAGAAACTAGAAAGTTATCTAATGTAACTCCATTTTTAACACCAGCAGCAATGTAAAGGTTTCCAAGTATTCTAGCGTCTTTTAAAACTACATCTTCAGCATTTACTAAAGCATTACCAGCAGTCACATTGTAGTATGTACCTGATTGGTAATATAGTTCACTTACTATACTATCAAGCATAGATACAACTTCTGCTCTTGTAATTATTTCAGAAGGTACAAATAAATTACCATCTCTACCATTGATATAGCCAGCACTTTGTAAAGCATTGATGCTTGGTTTTGACCAATCAGGAATATCACTATCGTCAGCAAAAGTAGTATTACCAGGAACACCTTCAATATTAAAGGCATTACATAAAATTAATGCAACTTCTTGACGTGTAACATTATTAGTAGCTCCTATTGTGCCGTCAGTATAACCACTAATATTGCCAGCAGCTACATTTTTCAACAAACATTCTGCATACCATTCATCACCATTTAAGTCTGCAAAAGAATTGTCACTTATTGACTCATATTTCATCATTTTGTCAATTAATGCTGCTATTTCTGCTCTAGTAATATTATCAGCAGGTTTAAATGTGCCATCAGTATATCCACTTACAACACCATAATCTGACCATTGATCAATGGCAGCTTCGGCCCAGTGTCCTGATGTGTCATTAAAAGTAGCCGCACTAACTGTAACAGCTGAGCTTAACATCATACTCATTACAAGAAATAAACCAATTTTTCTTTTCATTTTTCCTCCTAAGTTCCCTAAAATTTAAATCCTTTTATTTTTTAATATACATGTGTATATATAAACAAATGAAAATTACAACTAATTGTCTTTTAATATTTAATTATTTACTAGGGTGCTGAAAAAGTCAAATAAGAAAAAAATATTACTAATGACAATGGCACAAAAATAGTGAGATAGCATAAAATCAGTGAGGAACGAGTGCTAATTTTATGCGACATGCAAGATGATTTGCAAAGCAAATCATCAAGTCGAGCGTAATTTTTGTGCAGTAATATTTTTTTCTATCCTTTATCAGCACCCTCATTATTTACAAAGTTTTTTAAGTTAAAATATTATTACTATCACATATACTATACAGTGTATCATTCTTTCATTTTAATGTCAATACATTTTAATTAGAACTTGTAGTTTTAACTTGTAGTTTCTTATTATTCTATTATTTTTTAAAAATTTTTTTTGCTTTTTATCATAAAATAATCGCTATTTGCATATCACTCACAGGCATTGTTTATCTTTGTTATTTCAGCACTTAAATACAACTTTACTGTTTAACAAAAAAATATATTACATCAATTAAAATACAAAGTACGCACGTAATCAAAGTATATCGTATAAAATATTTTTTTACATACATTATTTTCATATCTTTATTATAAAACTTTAAAATAAAATTTAAAAGTATAATAATTTTTATTTGAAAAAACAAAATATTTATAAAATTATAAACTATACCAAAAAAAATACCATATAGCAAAAAATCTTTATATATTTTAATACTAAAAGAATACAACAAATAAAAAGGAAAAAATAATATAAAAAGCTTATACCATTTGTTAAAAAATAATGGATATATTAAAACATAATAAAAAATATAATAATTTAATATTATATCCACTATCCATATACTGTTAAATGCTTTATTAAAAAATATTTCTAAGAAAACAAGCAAAAAAACACAAGCGTTACAAATTACAAATGCACTATTTATTTTCATTTTTTCACCTCAATTATATAATTATATTATTGTAATCCTAAAATATGACAGTTGTAATATTGCATAATTTTTTATTTTATGTTATATTATTTTTAGTAATTAAATATATTTATAAGGGAGAGTAAAATATGGCAGAAAACAAATATGCTGGCACAAAAACAGAAAAAAACTTATGGGAGGCTTTTGCTGGTGAATCACAAGCTAGAAATAAGTATACTTACTTTGCTTCAGTAGCTAAAAAAGCTGGCTACGAGCAAATAGCAGCTCTTTTTTTAGAAACAGCTGAAAATGAAAAAGAACATGCAAAACTTTGGTTTAAAGCTTTAGGTGGTGTAGGAGATACAAAGGAAAACTTACTTCATGCTGCTGAAGGAGAAAATGCTGAATGGACTGATATGTATGAACGTATGGCAAAAGAAGCAGAAGAAGAAGGATTTACAGCTTTAGCTGCTCAATTTCGTGGGGTTGGTGCTATAGAAAAGCATCACGAAGAACGTTATCGTAAGTTATTAAATAATGTAGATGAAATGACAGTATTTAATAAAAGCGGTGTTACTATGTGGGAATGTAGAAATTGTGGACACATTGTAGTAGGACTAGAAGCACCAAAAGTTTGTCCTGTATGTACACACCCTCAAAGCTATTTTGAAATAAGAAAAGAAAATTATTAGTATTAAAGGAGGACATATGGAATTTTATTATTGTTCACATTGTAAAAATATTATTTACTTTTTTAATAACAAAGGTGTACCTGTTTCATGTTGTGGTGAAAAAATGAGTAAATTAACTCCAAACACAACTGAAGGTGCATATGATAAACATATCCCTGTAATAGAAAAAATGAATGATAGTATTTTAGTGAAAGTAGGCTCGGTACCTCACCCAATGACTGAAGAACACCATATTGCATGGATAGTTTTAGAAACAAACAAAGGCTTCCATAAAATTGACCTTGATTTTACAGCTGAACCAGTCGCCGAATTTTTATTACCTAAAAATGAATATCCTGTTACTGCCTATGAATATTGCAACTTGCATGGTCTTTGGAAATCATAAACCACCTAACTAAACTTGTAAATTCTTATAAAACTTCTATTTATAAAAGCATATAACAAATTTATTGAGGATATGAAAACATTAATACTATTTTTTCAATTTTTCATTAATGTAAATATGCTTCACTAATAAAAAAACTTGATTTAAAAAACAAATCAAGTTTTTTTATTACAATATTAAATTTATTAAAAGAAGTATAAAGTAATTTTTAAACCATTTCATCTGATTTAAAATCTTCGTAAATATATCTTGATATTGCACCAATAATACGTCTAGCAGTAATAGTATCATCAACATTTGAAACATTAATTGCCACAAGGTATTCAACACTATCAAGTTTAAAAATACCAATAGAACCAGCAGATTTCCTATTACAACCATCTATATGTGAAACAACTATATTATCAATAATTTGTCTAGTTATTGCACTTCTATCTACATTTCTCTCCATATACTTGATACCCATATCACAAAGTCTAGGAGTTAACATTCTTCTCTTATATGCATACTCAAATAATTTACATAGATTTTGTATATTTTCATCGTATTTTGAACCGATTTCTGCCATACCAAATCCATCTAAAAACTTATTAATAACTCCTTCACCTACATTTTCAAGTAATAAATCTTGAGCATTTTTATCATTAGTAATGCACATAGCTTCAAGAAGTTCTTCTATTGTGTATGTTGTTTTTCCAAGTTCTACAATATATGACAAATTCCTTGCATTTTTAGGATTAAAATCAAATGAATCTTTAAGTTTAACCTTTTTGTCTACAATTCCTCCTAAAATACCATATAAGACTGGTAAAGCTAAAAAATTTGAACAGTCAATAACAAGGTCTGAGTCTTTTTCGTATATAACCTTATTTTCTCTAAAATCCTTAACATATACTTGAATTTTACCGGAAAGTTTATTTATTAAATTATCAAGTTTTTCTGGAAAATCATCACTCATAGTATCCCTCCCATTTTTACATTTTAATATATATTTAGTAAAAAATTATTATAATAACTCTATGTATGTAAGTGCTACTTATTCGCCATTTATTGTTAATTAAAATCCACCATTATAAAACCTATCCGGTAATTGTTCTTCTTCTAAAAAATTAAAATTAACATCATTTAAAGTATTTAAGAAAAACTCATATGGTACTTTTTCAAATTCATTAAAATAATTATTAAATCCAAAAGGTTTACCTTCTTTCGTTCCTTGATTTAAACCTCTAGCAAACTTTGTGTTATTTGAACATTTATGCACAACAATATCCCAACCTTCATCATCTGCAATCTTCATAAACTTCAAGGTAAGTTCTCTGCTCCATATAGGTGAAATATACCCTTGCCTTGACATATACATACTTTCATCTTCATAATTATATATATTATTTGGGTTAAGATGTAATTCAGCGCAATTTATAAAGTCTAAATTGGTACTCAAGATTTTATCCTTTTTTTCCATAAAAGATTTAAAAAAGTCTGGTGTCATAGGTGTTTCAATACCAACATATTTAATATGTTTTTTAGCTAAGGCAATATTTTCAATAACTTTATCTGAACAATTTGTGGCACCTAGGTTAAATCGCAGTTCATCAAGTCCTGCCTTACTTAATTCAATTAGGTTTTCTTCAGTAACTAAAGTACCGTTCGTATACATATGTTGATGAATATTATGTTCGCTAAATTTTTTTATCACATTATAATATTTTTCGATTTCCATAAAAGGTTCAAGGTATACATAACAGACACCTGTAGGTTTCTTTTGAACCTCAAGTAACAGCTCCAAATCCTTTTCATAATATTTTGAGCCACCTATCTCCCACATACCACTACCAATAGGAGGTTGACTATCAAGCTCACCATAATTATAGCAAAATTTACATACAATATTACATCGATTTGTTTTTCTAATTGCACATAAACCTGTACCAACTAGACAAGACTTACAACCTTTAGGAAATTTTTTATCATTCCCAACATAAAAGGAACGATTTGCCAAGTTTTTAAGTCCAGAAATTTCATCTTTTAAATTTTGATATCTATATTCACAAGCTTTTTCAATTTGTTCAAAAGTAGCAAGTAAAATTTCTTCATGATCACGTAGTAATTCTTCGTCATCATCTAAGTTTGAAAAAAAGTTAAGCCAACTTATTGCTTCTTTTTTTGATATGTTCATAATCCCTCCAAAGCAATATTAAACGCAACGCATTATTTTTATTCCTCAATAATTATGTATAAAATAAACAAAAAATTTACTAAATTTGTGAATTTATAATTTTTTAGAATAATCTCTAGCATCAATATATTCTTCATTTTTTGTATAAAAAATTACGCTATCTCGACCATGTTCTTTACCATAATACAAAGCCGAATCAGCAAGCTTTGCATTTTCTTCAAAATGAATATTATTATCTAAAAATTTTACACCAAAAGTCATACTAACATTAAATTTATATTTACCATATATAAAATCTTTTGACTTTATATATTCTCTTAGACTGTCTAATTTTTGTAAAACATAAACATCTTTTATTTCTTTAACAATAATCATAAACTCTTCTCCACCCCACCTAATGATTAAATCATATTCTCTAAAATATGTTTTCATTAAATCTGCGAGTTCTTTTAAAACATAATCTCCTGTAGCATGTCCATATGTATCATTAACCTTTTTAAAAAAATCAATATCACACATACAAATAAAAGAGTTTTCAAAGACTTCATTGCTAGCAATTTTTTCTTCTATAAAACGTTTATTGTAAAGCCCAGTTAAAAAATCTGTATTAGCTGCTTTTTCAAGCTCATTAAATTCTTCATTACGTACAGTTTGTAAAACCTTATTTGATATATCATCAGTAAAAATAATAAAATAAGTACACCCAATAGCCATCAGTATATTAACATACTCTACATGCCTAAACATATGTTCATAAGGTGCCTCTGTATTTAAAGTTACAAAAATAGTTAATATAAAAAAGGCTCCACAAATCAAAGCTGACGCATTGATATGTTTCTTGTCCACTGGTGATATAGAATAAAAGCCAAAAATCAATGGATAAAACACCAAATAAGCATCTTTATTCACACCTAAGAAAGTTGTGGTAATTAAAACATAAAAAGCAACTACAATGGTAACTATGTACTGACCTTGCAAATATTTTTCTTTAAACAAAGTAAGATAAATTGAATAAGATATTAACAAAGTTGCCGAAAAAGCGAAAGTAGCCATTTCAACGCAGTTGTTTAAGCTATACACAAAAAAATAATAAAAATTTATAAGAGCAATACCAAGATAAATCATAGTAATAGAAAATATTTTTTTAGCACCATCATCATATTTATCAGAAAAATATTCAATTTTATTAAAAAAATTTTTAAAAAGAGTATTCATTAATTATTCTCCTAATATATGTCTTCATAATATATTACTCTATTTCTACCATTGTCCTTGCCATAATACAACGCTTCATCGGCAAGAGCAATACTTTTCTTCATTTCATCTTCTTCACTAAATGACTTAACACCAAATGTCATAGTAACCTTAATTTCAAAATTTTCATAAATAAAACTTTTATTTTCTATCAAAATACGCAATGACTCAAGTTTACTTATTATATCAAAGGATTTAATGCTTTTAACATAAATCAAAAATTCTTCCCCACCCCATCTTGCTACATAATCATCTTCTCTAAAATAACTAGATAAAAGCTGAGATATTTCCTTTAAAACAAAATCTCCACCTAGATGTCCATAATTATCATTTACTTTTTTAAAATGATCAATGTCACAAAAAATCAAATATGATTCTTTATGTACACGTTCTTTTAAAAACAAATTTTCCATGAATTTTCTGTTCCAAAGACCTGTTAAAAAATCTGTATTAACTTTCTTTTCTAAATATTCTGTTTTAGCTTTTTTATATACCGTTGAAAATTCAACACTTAATGCCTTTGCATAAATAATAAAACCAATAGAAGAAAGACCTAAAGCAATATTTATCCATTCTATAAACTGATATTCATTCCCATGTATAGGGTTACCAAAATATCTTAAAAAAATAACTAAAAAATGAGTAATTGAAATAATACCAACTAAATACCAAAAATGTCTTTTTTCAACAATAGACAAAATATGTAATGAAAAAAATAATGGCAACAAAATAGCATATGCACTTTTCTCATACCCAGTAAGATAGGTACATAAAAACACATATGTACAAATTGCAATAACAATAATATAATGTACAATTTCAATTTTCCGCTTAAACAAAGCAAAGTATAGTCCTAACATAAACGCGATTACATTAAATATAGTAATCATTGCTAAATCATAAATATTTAATTGAACAAGTAAAATTGTATAAAAAACATTCCATAAAAATTCTATTGCAATAAATAAAATAATTAAATAAATATTTATCATCTTAGATTCTTCATATTTATCTATATATGACTTAATAATATAGTCATAAATTCTTGTTATCATAGAAACCCCACTAAACCTTAATATACCAATTATATTACAAATTTGTTAAAAAATCAATACAAAATAATTGAAATTACAAACATTCTTTTGTTCTTTTGTCACAGAAACACTTCTAAGTTGACTAATTACAGATATTAGTGCTTACCTTTTGTCAGTGTAATCTAAATTAGACTTTACCATAACTTAAATAAAATTTCTACTTTTGAATTTAAAATTGGTATCATTGATTAATTTGGGAAGGTGCTGAAAAAGGTTAGAAAAAAATTAATTTGAGAGTTTTTCAATAAGATAATTTCAATCGTACAGATTAGCCTCGCCACTAAGCGTAGTCTTAGGTGGCTAATCTGCCGAAAGTTACAGCGAAAGCCGTAACTGAGGAAAGGTCATTTGACTTTTTCCTTACTCACTTAACGCAAAATCGTTGTTTTGCTTGTTCATAAGGTCGCACTTCTTTGAAGATGCTTAAAAATTTTCATTTTTTAATTGAAAATTCTCCTCTTTACTACACAAAAATTAGCCCTCGTCATATATTTTTACTGAATAAAAATATGCAAATACGTTCTCACTATTTTTGTTTACATTCCAACTACAATAAATTTTTTCTTTTTGACTTTATCAGCACCTTCAACAATACATTCCGACAAATAAACGGAGTTTTTTAGGCGTTACCAATTACATTTTACAACATATTACCAACTTAAAAAAACCCCAATACTATTTAATATCAGGGTTTTTTAAGAAAATTGTATTACTACAACATATTTTATTATTCGTATTTAGCAGCAGCTAAACGCTTGTAGCTTGCATAACGAACTTTAGCATCAGCTTCAGCAGCTTCAAATAAACCTTCTGCAACATCAGGGAAAGTTACTTCAAGTGATGTATAACGGCTTTCAGTTTTTAAGAATTCACGGAAAGAAGCTGTAGGTTCTTTTGAGTCAAGTGTAAATGGATTTTGTCCTTGTTCAGCAAGTAAAGGATTAAATCTATATAAATGCCAATAACCACAATCAACAGCTTTTTTAGTTTGAACTTGAGCTGAATTAGTAGAAGAAATTAATCCACCTTTGATACCGTGGTTAATACAAGGAGCATAAGCTATAATTAAAGAAGGTCCATCATAGCTTTCAGCTTCAACTAAAGCTTTAATTAATTGGTTTTGATTTGCACCCATACCAACTTGAGCAACATATACATAACCATAGGACATAGCAATCATACCTAAGTCTTTTTTACGTATACGCTTACCACTAGCAGCAAATTTTGCAACAGAAGCAGTAGGAGATGCTTTAGAAGCTTGACCACCAGTATTTGAATAAACTTCAGTATCAAATACAAGAATGTTTACGTTTTCGCCACTAGCGATAACGTGGTCTAAACCACCAAAACCGATATCGTATGCCCAACCGTCACCACCAATAATCCATTGAGATTTTTTAGTTAACTGGTCAGAATTATCAAGTAAATATTTAACAGTTTCTTTATTATCAGCGTTTGTGCAAGATTTTAATGCATCAACAAAGTTTTTAGAAACTTCTTTAGTTAATTTACTATCATCTTTAGATTGAATCCAAGCTGCAGCAGCATCTTTACAGCAATTAGAGTCAACTAATTTTTGTGCTCTATCTACTAAACCATCACGAATATGCTTAACAGCAGTGTACATACCTAAGCCGAACTCAGCATTATCTTCAAATAATGAGTTTGCCCAAGCAGGACCATGACCATTTTCATTTTTTGTATATGGTGTAGCAGGTGCAGAACCAGCCCAAATAGAAGAACAACCAGTTGCATTGGCGATATACATTCTATCACCAAATAATTGAGTTACAAGTTTAGCATAAGGAGTTTCACCACAACCAGCACAAGCTCCAGAGAACTCAAGGTAAGGTAATTCAAATTGAGAACCTTTAACAGTTTCACTGTTTACAGGGTTTTCTTTAGTGCTTAACTTAGTAGCAAAATACCAGTTTTCCATTTCGCCATATTGAGATTCAGTAGGTTCCATAACTAAAGCTTTTTCTTTAGCAGGACATTGAACAGCACAAGCTCCACAGCCAGCACAGTCAAGTACGTCTACTTGGATACGGTAGTTTTTATCTTCATAACCTTTAGAACCTTTAATTGTTTCATAACCAGCTGGTGCATTTTTCATTTCATCATCAGAAGCTAAGAAAGGTCTAATTGTAGCATGAGGACAAACATAAGAACATTGGTTACATTGAATACACTTGCTCTTATCCCATTTTGGAACCATTACAGCAATGTTGCGTTTTTCATATGCAGCAGTACCATTTGGAACTGTACCATCTTCATAACCAACAAATGTTGAAACAGGTAAGAAGTCACCTTTTTGAGCATTTACTGGATCAAGTATTGAAGAAACATAGCTAATGTTTTCAAGTGGATTTTTCGCATATAATTCTACTTTATCTTTATCTTGAGCGTTAACCCATTCAGCTTTAACTTCAACTTTGTGTAAAGCATCAGCACCTTGATCAACTGCTTTACAGTTCATATCAACGATATTTTGACCTTTTTTAATATAAGTTTTTGTAATAGCTTTTTTCATATGGTCAACAACTTCAGAATAAGGAATAATGTTAGTTAAATAGAAGAAAGCACTTTGTAAAACTGTGTTTGTTCTATTACCTAAACCTATTTCACGTGCAATTTTAGTTGCATCAATAGTATAGAAGTTGATTTTTTTGTTTACGATTTGACGTAACATATCTGCAGGTAAGTGAGATTCAAGTTCACTTTCGTCCCAATTACAGTTAAGTAAGAAAGTTCCACCAACACGTAAATCAGAAATCATATCATATTTATCTACATAACTTGGGTTATGACAAGCAACAAAATCTGCAGTCTTAACTAAATAAGTAGAACGAATTGGATTTTTACCAAAACGTAAATGCGATTGAGTTACACCACCAGATTTTTTAGAGTCATAAGAGAAGTATGCTTGTGAATAATAGTTTGTATTATCACCGATGATTTTAATAGAGTTTTTGTTAGCACCAACAGTACCATCAGCACCAAGACCCCAGAATTTACAAGAAACTGTACCATCTTCAACAGGGTTAAATTCTTCACCAACAGGTAATGAAAGATTTGTAACATCATCAACGATACCAACAGTAAAGTGATTTTTTGGAGTAGTAAGTTTAAGATTTTCATAAACAGCTACAACTTGAGCAGGTGTAAAGTCTTTTGAAGATAAACCGTAACGACCAGCAAAAATTTCAGGTTTTTCTTTAATATCTGTATATGCAGTACATACATCTTGATATAAAGGCTCGCCTAAAGCACCAGGCTCTTTAGTTCTATCTAAAACGGCAAGTTTTTTAGCAGTTTTAGGAATAGCACCTAAGAAGTGAGTTAATGAGAAAGGACGATATAAACGTACTTTTAATAAACCAACTTTTTCGCCTTTAGCAACTAAATAATCAACTACTTCTTCAATAGCTTCACAGCCAGAACCCATAGCTATAATAACTCTATCAGCATCTTGTGCACCATAGTAGTTAAATAACTCATAGTTACGACCAGTTTTAGAGTTAATTTTATGCATATAGTCTTCAACGATAGCTGGAAGCTCATCATAAAATTTGTTAGAGCTTTCACGAGCTTGGAAGAAAATATCAGGATTTTGAGCAGTACCACGAGTTACAGGGTGCTCAGGATTTAAAGCATTACGACGGAAATTATTAGCAGCTTCAAAATCATAAAGTTCAGCTAAATCAGAATATTCAAGACATTCAACTTTTTGAATTTCATGAGAAGTTCTAAAACCATCAAAAAAATGTATAAAAGGAACACGACCTTTAATTGTAGCTAAATGAGCAACAGCGCCTAAATCAACAACTTCTTGAACAGAGTTTGAACATAGCATTGCTACACCTGTTTGTCTAGCAGCCATAACGTCACCATGGTCGCCAAAGATAGATAAAGCATGAGCCGCAACCGTACGTGCCGAAACGTGTAAAACACCAGGTAATAATTCACCAGCCATCTTATAAAGGTTAGGAATCATAAGTAATAAACCTTGAGATGCAGTATAAGTAGTTGTTAAAGCACCTGCAGCCAAAGAACCATGAACAGTACCAGCAGCACCTGCTTCAGATTGAAGTTCTACAACTTTAACAGATTGACCAAAGATGTTTTTTAAGCCATTAGCAGCCCATTCATCAGTGATTTCAGCCATTGGAGAACTTGGTGTGATAGGATAGATACCAGCAACTTCTGTAAATGCATAAGATGCATAAGCAGCAGCAGTATTCCCATCAAATGTTTTTTTGATTAAAGCCATTTTTAATCTACCTCCTAAAATTTTAATACCATAAATAATGGAACTAAATACCTTTATATTATAACAATTTTTTTGTAATAAGTAAAGCTGTTTACATATTTTCTATATACTGCCTATATTTATTTTAAAAAATTGAATAATGCCATTAAACAGTCATAATTTCTTTGTTTTTGTTCTCAACACTTTTGTCTATTTCTGCAACAAATTTATCAGTAAGTTTTTGTAATTTGTCTTCAAGCGAGCTTTGCTCATCTTCAGTAATTTCATTAGCTTTTTGTTGTTTTTTAAATAAATCCATACCATCACGACGAATATTACGGATAATAACCTTTTGGTCCTCACCTTTTTTCTTAATATCCTTTGTAAGTTGTGTACGTCTTTCTTCAGTTAATTCAGGAAAAACTAAACGAATTGATTTACCATCAGAGTTAGGTACAAGACCTAAATCAGACATATTAATTGCCTTCTCAATTTCCTTAAGAAGATTTGATTCCCAAGGTTGAATTTGTAAAACACGAGCTTCTGGTACAGCAACGTTTCCTACTTGATTAAGAGGTGTTGGAACACCGTAATAATCAACCATAATTTTGTCTAACAAATGTGGGTTAGCACGTCCTGCACGGATATTTGAAAAATCTCTTAATAAAGCCTCATGGCTCTTTTGCATCTTATCTTCAAGGTTTTCTAAAGACATATTTTTTCTCCTTTATAATAAATTAATTAATTAAAGTTCCAATTTCATATATTTTATCATTGTTTTCGCAAGCAAGAACTATACTCTTTTCAGCATTCAAAGCAAAAACTAAAGATTTTATTGATTCTGTTTCACATATATTAATAGCACTAATGTCTATAGCTTGTAAATCATCTTTAATAATTTGTCTATAAGTTATTTCCTTATATTTAACTGCATTCTTATTTTTATTTGGGTCACAATCGTATATACCATCAATGTTTTTAGCAAATAATATGCAGTCACATTCTAACTCAGCAGCACGTAAAGCTGCAATAGTATCTGTTGAAAAGAAAGGATGTCCAACTCCACAAACAAAAATATTTATGCCACCATTTTTCAAGTTTTTTTCTGCACTTGCCTTAGTAAACTGTTTTGTAATATTAGCGAGCGCTAAAGGCGAATAAACTTTAACAGTCTTACCCTTTTGACGTAAAATTTCAGCTAAATATATGCCATTCATTGCAGTACCAAGCATACCAATTTGGTCAGCAGAACTTCTATCAAAACCAGAAGACTTCGAGCGTCCTCTCCAAAAGTTTCCACCACCAACAACTAAGTTAATTTCTGTATTTTTTGATGCTTCAATAATATCATCAACTATACTGTTTACCGTTTCTTCACAAAAACCAAAATTTTTATTTCCAGCTAAAGCTTCGCCACTTAATTTAATTAATACACGCTTAAACAAAATTTATCACCCTTCAATTTTTTTAACATAAACTACATATATACCATCTTTTATAATACCACCATAAAATAAAAAAATCAAGATTAAAAGATAAAAAACTACCAATTTTAAAATATGGTGACCTCTAAAAACTCGCTTGATTTAATTTTCTTTTAAATTTTAAATAGTTCAAGAAATCTTCGACAACGCATAACAGCGTGCTTATGCTAGGAGAAGCTGACGTAGAAATTTTGAAAATTTATAGAAAATTAAAAATAATGGTGTTTTTAGATGTTACCATATATAAAATTCTTTACAAATAATGTTAATTTATATTTTTATACTTTTCAAATATTTAATATAGATAGAAGGTGCTGCTAAAGGATAGAAAAAAATATTACTGCACAAAAATTACGCTCGACTTAATGATTTGCTTTGCAAATCATTTTGCATGTCGCATAAAATTAGCACTCGTTCCTTCGAAGGTGCTGTCAAAAGTTAGAAAAAAATTATATTCCACAAAAATTTGCGTTCGTATTGAATAAAATTTACGCTCATTCCTCGCTGATTTTATGCTATCTCACTATTTTTGTGCCATTATCATTAGTAATATTTTTTTCTTTTTTGACTTTTTCAGCACCCTCATATAGATATAATATTGTATTTTATAATCACTACATCTTTCCAATAATACACTATCAGTTATAACAGTAACTATTTTATATCCTAATTTTTGAAAAAATACTTTCTTTTAAATTATTTTTAAGTTAATTTATATTTTCTATAATTTTATTTGAAATATTTATTTTTTTTTGTTAAAATATAAATATAAAATTTATATTTAGGAGAATATATGTTAAAAAGATTTTATCCAACAGAATATGTTGAAAGTGTATATACTATAGACTATAACAACCTTAAAAAGCTTGGGATTACAGGTTTGATTTTTGATTTAGATAATACTTTAGCACCTTTCGATATTGACCACCCAACGGAAGAAATTAAAAACTTTATAAAAACAAGAATGGAAGAAGGCTTTAAAATCTGCCTAGTTTCAAACAACAAAGGTAAACGAGTTGAAATTTTTAATGAAGGATTAAAGTTACCCTTCGTTTCAAAAGCAGGAAAACCTAAAAAAAATGGTATATTAAATGGTATGAGTCAATTAAATCTTACATCAAAAGAAGTAGTTATGATAGGCGACCAAATGTTTACAGATGTATGGGTAGGTAACAGATTAGATATGCATACAATTTTAGTTAAGCCAATTTGCGAACGTGATGAATTTACAGTAAAGTTAAAAAGAGGTACTGAAAAAATAGTATTTAAACAGTATTTAAAATATATTGAAAAACAAAGAAACTAACTATTTTATACGAGGTGAATTATGGATATAATAAATAATAGAAGAAGTATACGATCATTTACAAAAGTCAAAGTAGAAAATGAAAAAATTATTGAATTATTAAAGGCAGGAATGCAAGCGCCTTCTGCTGGAAATCAACAACCATGGGAATATATAATTGTTACAGAAGAAACTTTATTAGAACAATTATCAACCTTAAGCCCTTACTCAAAACCTATCAAAAATGCCCCTTTAGGTATTGTAGTATTATCAAATAAATCCAACTTAAAGTATCCTGAGTTACAAGACCACGATTTAGGTGCTTCAACTCAAAACATTTTATTAAAAGCAGTAGACTTGGGCTTAGGAAGTGTTTGGATCGGCGTAAAACCAATAGAAGAAAGAATGAAGTTAGTTTGTGATACTTTAAATATTCCAAAAAATTTAACACCATATTGTGTAATTGCAATAGGTTATTCCGATGAAAAACCCCACTTTATAAATCGTTTTAACGAAAAAGTAATTCACTACAATAAATTTTCTTAATATTGTAAATTTTTTTCTATTTTTTAAGTAAAATTAAATATATAATATACTTTAAAGTTTTTTTGTGTTATACTACAAACAACAATATAAATCTTTATAAAATTTTTTTAAGAAAATTATAATATAAAGATATTAGTTTTATAATTAAATGGAGAATTATGAATTATATAATAGTGGATTTTGAATTTAATCAATCATATGATTTTAAAAAAAATAAAAAAGGAATAAGTAACAAGTTATGCCCATGTGAAATAATACAAATAGGTGCAATTAAGCTTGATAAGACATTCAAAGAAGTAAAAACGGATAGTAGATTTAACGAATTAATTAAACCAACAGTATATCCTAAAATTCACCCACACGTAAGCAAAATTACAGGCTTTACTGAGGAAACTTTTTTAGAATGTGATACATTTTCGCACATTGCTGAAAATTTTAGTAAGTACTGTGACACAGAAGATATTTTTATTGTTTGGGGAGATAATGATATTGTATCCCTATTTAAAAACCTAAACTTGTATGGTTTATTAGACTTACCCTTCCCTAAAAATTATATAAATATTCAAAAATATGTTTCAAAAAAATTGAGAAATTTAAACGGTGCACAAATAAGCTTAAAAAATGCTGTAGTCGATTTAAAAATACCATATAATGAAGATTTTCACGATGCATTTAATGATGCATACTATACAGCAGAAATATTTAAATGTGTTCAATCTATACCTATGCAAGTAAACAAATTTCAAATGAAAAATATTTTACATAATACCGTAGTTGAAAAAGAAATCGATTACAATAATCTTTATAAATCTTTAGAAAAAGACTATGGCAGAAAATTAAATTTAAAAGAAAAAAACATAGCAAAAAAAGTTTATAAATTTGGTAAAGATAAATTTTTTGGTTAACACTACGGACTTTATAAAGAAATATCCAATAGAAAAATATAAAAAGGGACTATAGAGTAATGACGAAAAAAATCGTCTAACTTTACAGTCCCTTTAAATGTTTATTTAACAATATTAAAAATTCAACATTTTCTTTGTCATAACCTATAGAAAATAAATCCGAGCAAATAAATTGACTTAGAAGTTTTCCAGTAGGAAAACTTCTAAGTCAAAAAGTTCAACTCCAACGTATTTTAAGTACGTAAAAATGTTGCATTTTTCAATTATATTATTTATTATTTAGCTTGTTCAACAGCAAGTTTAGCAGCTTCTAAGAAACCATCAATAGTAATTGTAGCACCAGAAATTGCATCAACGTCTAAATCATTGTAGTTAGCAAGTAAATAAGCTTCTAAAGTTGCAGCTTGTTCAGCCCAAGAAGCAGTAGCAGTTTCAGCAAGTACATACTCACCTTTTTCTGCTAATTCTTTTTTACCTTCACCAGTTTCAGCACCATCAACAACTTTTAATGGATTATAATCTACATTAACGATTTTACCATATCTAACAACAACATCAACAACATCATTGTAGTTTTCGCCTTCTACTTTACCAGTATAAGTACCATCATTTAAATGCTCAGTTGCATAGAAAGGTGTAACATCACCAGTAACATTTGAGTTTTTGAAGTTTGCGCTATCTCTGTATTCTTGGCTAGTAAATGTAACATTACCAATTACAGTCATATTTGAAAGTGTAAAACCAGGAGCATCTACAGTAATATCACCAACAAAAGTACCATTTTGCATATTAAGGTTTTCAGATTTAACTGTCATACCCTCTTCAGCTGTAAATACATAAAATTCTTCTTTAGTCTTATCTCTTCCTGCCTCATTATTAACGTGATTACTTGGTGTAAATTTACGGTATAAGTCGCCCTCTGTAGCATTTTCCTTACGGAATTCGCCTTCAACAACGATATGCTCAGTAGCAACAGTATCACCAATAGCAGCAACTAACCAGTTACCTTCTGGAGATAAAGCTTGTGTAATTACAGCAGCATCAGTAGATAAAGAAGCCGATGATATGGTATCTACAGTTTCAGTAGCAGGTAATTCACCATGAGCTTTTTGGATAGCTTGATCAGCATATTTTACAAAGTCAGCTACTTTAATTGAAACAGAAGATGTAGTGTCAACACCATCAATAGATAATAATTTGCTAGTTTCTGGATCTACTTCAAACACGTCAACTGATTGATGAGTTAATAAAGCTTCCTCAACGAATTCAGCTTGTTCATGCCAAGTTTTACCTAAAGCACTAGCTGCTTCCATACCATATAAGCCTGCTTCAGATTGCTCTTTTTTAGTATTTGTAGATGATAATTCGCTTTTTGCATCCCAATTTACATCAGTAATAACACCATCAGCAACTTCGATAGTTACGAAATAATCCCAGTTATCTAAAGCTTCATCTGTAGAATAATCACCATTGATACCTACATAAGTACCATTTTTAAGGTTTTTAGTTTCAGCTATTGGATTTACAGGTTCAACTGGAACAATAGGATCAACTTCTGGAGTTACTGGTTCAACTGGTTCTTCAATTACAGGAACTTCTGGAGTTACTGGCTCAACTGGCTCTTCAATTACAGGAACTTCAGGAGTTACTGGTTCAACTGGCTCTTCAATTACAGGAACTTCTGGAGTTACTGGTTCAGCTGTTTCAGCTAAATTTGTACCTTCTGTACCAGGAATTTTAAATACTTCACCAGGGAAGATTAAGTTTGCTCTATGAGTTATACCATTTAACTCAGCTATTGCTTGCCAAGTAGTATCATATTTTTGAGCTATTGTAGATAAGTTATCATTTGTTACTACGACATATAACTCATATCCTTCAGGATTTTCTGTAGAAGAAGCTGTAACTAAAACAGGTGCTACAGTTGTTTTAACTGAAGTAGTAGTTGTTGTAGTTGTAGTTGTAGTTGCTTCTGTACTTTCAGATGCACTTGAAGTTGTGTCATTTGCAGCATAAACTACATTTGTAGCTAAAAGTGCAGATGCTAATGTTAAAGCTAAATATCTTTTCATATTTTTTCCCTACCTTAATTTTATTTTATATACTAACTAGTATACATGACATTATCATTTTATCAAAACGCCTATTAAAAGTCAATGAAATTTTGAATATAATTTAACAATTTAATGTTAATTTTTGAAAATCCCTATTTCAATAGCAAAATTAATTAAAAATAGCACATAAATATACATAAAAAATCAAATGTATTTATTCAAAAAGTATCCTATTTTTGATATTGTTTAAATATATATCAATAAATAATAACACCTTTTTTGTCACTATATATAGTTAAGAAATCTGAACAATGTGATTTCATTTTGGAAAAACTCTATATAAATTCAATATCCACACTATCTGTACACTTAAAGTTGAATTTTTCACTAAATAGTTTTCCTAAAGTAAAACACAAATTCTTCGCATTTGTTCAGTTTTTTTGACCATACTATTAGTAGTTTTATTTAATAAAACCTATTGTTGCATTACTTAAATATAAATCTGACAAATAATTTTTTGTAATTTAAGTGTTAAGATATATAACATTATTTAGTATACCCCATTGGATTTGCTTTATGCCATAACCATGCACTTTCAATGATTTGTTCTAATGTATTATATTTAGGTTTCCACCCAAGTTCTTTTGTTATTTTTTCAGATGAAGCTACAAGAGTTGATGGATCACCTGCGCGTCTTTCCCCAACCTCTTCTTTAAAATCAATACCAGTAACTTTTCGACAAGTTTGAATTATTTCTTTTACAGAAAAACCATTTCCATTACCTAAATTATAAGTGCAACTTATTTCGTTTTTTTGTATATGATTAAGAGCAAGTTGATGTGCATTACAAAGGTCAGTAACATGTATATAATCTCTAATACAAGTACCATCAGGTGTATTATAGTCATCTCCAAAAATCATAATTTTGTCACGTAAACCTTGTGCAGTTTTTAAAACAAGTGGAATAATATGAGTTTCAACTGTATGTGCCTCACCTATTTTCCCGTCTATATCTGCACCAGCAACATTGAAATATCTAAGTACTGCATATTTTAAGCCATGTGCATTATCTACCCATTTTAAGATTTTTTCAACACAAAGCTTTGATTCCCCATATGGATTTGTTGGATTTTTAATAACATCTTCAACTATAGGACTAACCTCTGGTTCTCCGAAAGTAGCTGCTGTTGAAGAAAAAACGATGGACTTTACGTCAAATTCAACCATAACTTCAAGTAAACATATAGTTCCATACACATTATTTTCAAAATATTTAAGTGGTGAGTTAACGGACTCGCCTACTAAAGAATAGGCAGCAAAATCAATAACAGCGTTAATATTATTCTTTGAAAAAACATCTCTTAAAAAAGATTTGTCTTTTATATCACCAATAAAAAGCTTTGCTCTCTTATCAACTGACTCTTTATGCCCAGTTATAAGGTTATCGACTACAATAACGTCTTCCCCACTTTTAAGTAATTCTAAAACCATATGACTACCGATATAACCAGCACCACCAACAACTAAAATTGACATAAAAAACCCTCCTTATAAAAGTTCAGTAACACCACTACCTATATTTGCAATATAAAAACTTGGAACAAGTTTAGTACTTTTTTCATAGTCTGTACCAACTTTTTTTATAAAATCGTCAACAAGTGTTTCTTCAACAAGACTAATTGCACAACCACCAAAACCAGCACCAGTCATTCTTGCACCTAAAACACCATCTTGTTTCAAAGCAATATTAACCATAGTATCAAGTTCAAAACCAGTAACTTCATATAAATCTCTTAATGAATTATGAGAACTTGTAACAAGCTCACCAAGAAGTTTTAAGTTACCATCTTCCATAGCCTTTGTTGCATCTAAAGTTCTTTTTGTTTCAAATACCACGTGCTTAACTCTCTTTAAAACTTTTTCATCTTTAATTTCTTTTTTATATTTTTCAAAATTTTCAATAGATAATTCAGCTAAACAGTTAATATTTAAAAACTTTTTGAATATTTCTAAACCACTAAAACATTCTTCAAGTCGTTCATTATATTTTGACTCAATAAGATTTCTAGGTTTATTCGTATTACATATAACAATTTTATAATTTTTTAAATTTAAGTCATATAAAGTATATTCTAAAGTATCACATTTTAGCAACATTGCCTTATCTTTTTTACCATTTGCTATTATGAATTGATCCATAATTCCACATTTCAAATTCATAAAATTATTTTCAGCTTTTTGAGATAATATCGCCATATCTACCCCAGAGACGTTTAATTCAAAAAGCGTTTCTAACACTTTAGAAATTAAAACTTCAATACTTGCCGATGATGACAAGCCAGAAGATAAAGGCATATTACTATTAATTAAAATTTCAAAACCACCTAAAGTATGTCCCGCTTTAATAAACTCGTCTATTACACCTTTAACATAGTTTGCCCAGCCATCTTCCTTCTTGTATGAAAAATTATCAATATCAAAAGTTACTTCCCCATCATATAATAAAGATTTAAGTCTTACAACATTATCTTCTCTTTTTCGAGCAACCCCATATGTACCAAAGTCTAAAGTACAAGGAAAAACATAACCACCATTATAATCAGTATGTTCACCTATAATATTAATTCTAGCTGGTGAATAAAAACTTCTTGCATTAGTAGTACCACCAAATTTTTCATAAAAATCTTCTCTTAAACTCATAATTCCTCCTTATAGAAAACGTTTTCTAAAAAGTTAAAAATAAATAGCACATAGTGCATATATTATTTTAATCTACAACTTTCACGTAAAACCAAATCACAATTAATTAATACATTTATTTTATCATTTTTTTCAATAAGTTGCAATATTTTTTCGCAAGATATTTTTCCTAAAGTTGTTATATGTTGACTAACAGTACTTAAAGTAGGTGCAACAAGTTCGCATAAAAAAGTATTGTCAAAACCTATAACTTCAACTTCATTAGGAATATTGATTTTCAAGTGATTTAAACCTTTAATTACACCTACAGCCATAAGATCATTACAAGCAAATATACCAGTAATATTTCTATTTTTTTCATAAAAATTAACTATATCGTTTTTAGTATTTAAAATTGCATTGTCCTTATTTCCACTATCTACGACCAAAATTTCATTTTTTTCAAAAACTTCACAAAAAATTTTTTCTTTTAAATTATAAGATTCACTATTTTCGTTACCTCTAATAAAAAGTACATTTTGATGACCTTTCTCTTTTAAAAAATTTAGTGCATCGTACGCACCTTTCTTTTGATCACAACTTACATAATTGAAATTTTCATCATAACTATTTATAAAAATTAAAGGTATAGTTTTTTGTATCATATTATAAAAGTCTTTTTTACTGTCAAGATTACCATCAGCAATAATAATTCCATCAACCTGTCTACTTACAAGTTTAACTACAATTTCTTTCTCGTTATTGTTACTTGTGCACACTAAAAGAGTGTAATTATTTTTCTCAACTACTTCATTTATACCTTTTACAAGTGTACTGAAAAAAGCATTAGAAATACTTGGAATAACAACGCCAATAGTCTTTGTTTTTTTAGTAATCATACTAACAGCAAGTTCATTTGGTGTAAAATTAAGTATTTCTATTGCCTTAAATATTTTTTCTTTTGTTTCTTTTTTTACAGGATAGTTATCGTTAATCGTTCGAGAAACTGTAGTAATAGAAACCCCTGCCAACTTTGCTACATCATTAATTGTAGCTTTTTTATTCATAGAAAACTCCTAACTAAGCTAAAGAATTTAATAAAAATTTAATTTGTGATTCAATAGACTCTTTTGAAGGACCACCAAATGATTTTCTTTCGTTTACACATTTATATAAAGAAATATTTTCATATATATCATTGTCAAAAATTTCAGAATTATTTTTATATTCTTCCATTGTTAAATTTTCTAAAATTTTATTATTTTCAATGCAATAAGAAACTAACTTACCTACAATTTTGTAAGCATCTCTAAAAGCTAAGCCTTTTTTTACAAGATAATCAGCACAGTCTGTTGCATTTATAAAACCTTTAGCAGCAGCACTTCTCATATTTTCTTCATTGATTTTCATTGTGTCAATCATAGGAGTAAAAGCTAAAAGACACATTTTCACTGTGTCTAAAGCATCAAAAACGCCTTCCTTATCTTCTTGCATATCTTTATTATAAGCAAGTGGCAAACCTTTCATAACGGTTAAAATTGACATAAGGTCGCCAAAAACACGTCCCGTTTTACCACGAACAAGTTCAGCTATATCTGGATTTTTTTTCTGAGGCATAATAGAAGAACCCGTAGAAAAAGCATCATCAAGTTCAATAAACTTAAATTCCCAAGAACACCACATAATTATTTCTTCAGAAAATCTTGACAAATGTACCATAGTAATTGACAAGGCTGACAAAATTTCCATAGAAAAATCTCTATCTGATACACTATCTAAACTATTAATTGTAGGGCCAAAAAACCCAAGTTGTTTTGCAGTAAATTCTCTATCAATATTATATGTAGTACCTGCAAGTGCACCAGCACCAAGAGGAGAATAATTCATATTATCCAATGCATTTTCAAGACGTTTAATGTCACGTAAAAACATTGAACCATATGCAAGTATGTGATGTGCAAAAGTAATAGGTTGAGCACGTTGAAGATGTGTATAGCCAGGCATAATTGTTTCTTTATGATTATTTGCTTTGTCACAAATTACATTGATTAAATTTTTAAGCATTTGAATTACTTCAACTACATCGTTTTTTAAATATAATCTTATGTCAACGGCTACTTGATCATTTCTACTTCTACCAGTATGAAGTTTTTTTCCTATATCACCTATTCTTTTTGTAAGTTCCATTTCCACAAAAGAGTGAATATCTTCAGCTGTTAAATCAATATCTAAACTACCTTCTTCTATATCACTCAAAATTTTTTCAAGTTCTTTAACTATTGTTTCCGATTCCTCAATAGTAATAATATTTGTAATAACAAGAATTTTACTATGTGAAATAGAGCCTAATATATCTTCTTTATACATTCTCTTATCAAAAAAAATTGAAGAGTTAAAATCATTTAGTTCTTGACTTGCGTTTTTAGAAAATCTTCCGTCCCAAAGTTTCATTTATCTACTCCTTAAATTCATACTTTTATTAAAATATTTTAATATGGAAAGAACTGTAAAATCCCTAAGGATAGTTTACAGTTCTCTTGGTGAAAAAACACCTATTTTATAGTAATTATTTTAATTTTTTTTGCTCAAGTAACGCTGCAACTTTAATAGGTAAACCAAATAAGTTTATAAAACCTGTAGAGTCACTTTGATTGTAAACTTCATCTTCATTGAACGTAGCAATTTCTTCTGAATATAAAGAATAAGGACTAATAACACCAGCATTTATAATATTGCCTTTATACAATTTAAGTTTAACTTGTCCTGTTACTTTTTCTTGAGTTTTATCAATAAAAGCAGATAATGCTTCTCTTAAAGGTGTATACCATTGCCCATCATAAACAATTTCAGAAAATTTAATAGCAACACCATGCTTAAAGTGCATAGTTTGTCTATCTAAACAAAGTTCTTCTAAAACACTATGTGCGTGATATAGAATAGTTCCACCCGGTGTTTCATAAACGCCACGAGATTTCATACCTACCAAACGGTTTTCAACTATATCAATGATACCAATACCATTTTTACCACCTATTTCATTTAAGTATGTTAAAATTTCTGTAGCAGTTTTTTTCTCACCATTAACAGCAACAGGAACTCCTTTTTCAAAATCTAAAGATATATAAGTAGCAACATCAGGCGCTTTTTCAGGCGAAACACCAAGTTGAAGTAATGTTTCATAGTTTGGTTCATTTTCAGGAAATTCAAGATCTAAACCTTCATGAGAAATATGCCATATATTTCTATCACGAGAATAGCTATTTTCTGCAGAGAATTTTAAAGGAATACCTTTTTCTTTTGCGTAAGCTATTTCTTCATCACGACCTTTAATGTCCCAAATTCTCCATGGTACAATAATTTCCATTTCAGGAGCAACAGATTTAATAGCAAGTTCAAAACGAACTTGATCGTTTCCTTTACCAGTACAGCCATGAGCTATTGCATCAGCACCTTCTTTTAAAGCTATTTCAGCTATTCTTCTACCAATCAAAGGTCTAGCAAAAGCAGTACCAAGTAAATATTTATTTTCATATTTTGCATTAGCTTTTACAGTAGGAATAATATATTCATTTACAAATTCTTCAGTTAAATTTTCAATATATAATTTTGATGCACCAGTTTTAAGTGCTTTTTCTTCTAAACCATCAAGTTCATCAGCTTGTCCCACATTACCAGCAACGGCGATAACTTCACAACCATCATAATTTTCTTTTAACCAAGGAATAATAACAGATGTATCAAGACCACCAGAATAAGCTAAAACGATTTTTTTATATTTTTTCATAATGAAACCTCCATAATATTTTAAATTTGTTTAATATAATTTTCATAAAAATTTCATTACCGCAGTTTAAATATACCAATATATTTTTGGAACTTTACATTATATTTATTTCTTACATACATATAATATTATACCTCCTAAATAAAACTTATTTTAATTGTAACACGTATTTTAAAAGTTGTAAATATAAAAATATACAAATAGTTTTATGGAAATTATATAAAAAGTTTTATAACAAACATTATTAGCAAAAAACTTTTACAAAAAAAATCAAATTTATTGTTGAAATTTATTTTAAATAATGATATACTATATAAAATCAAAAATAAGGAGGAAAATTATGATAACAAAATTGAATTTAATGAAACTTTTCCCCTTAATATTACGGCAAAATTCTCAATTTTAAGATTAAAACAAAATTATTTTTTAAAATTTGGAGGATTTAATTATGAAAAAATTATTATCAATATCTTTGTTAACTGTATTAACTTTAGGAACACTAACAGCATGTGGCAACACATCAACTACTACAACAAATGAACTTGGTCTTATTGAAGATGGTAAAATTTATGCAGCAACAAACCCAACTTATGCTCCTTTTGAGTATATGGACGGAACAGAAATGGTTGGTTTTGACATTGACTTACTTAATGAAGTAGCTGAACTTGCTGGCCTTGAAGTTGTATATACAGCACTTGACTTTGACTTAATTATACCTGCTGTACAGTCAGGACAGTATGACTTAGGTATGAGTGGTATTTCAGTTACTGAAGAAAGAAAAGAGTTAATCTTATTTGGCGATGCATATTATAGTAGTGCTCAAGTTGCTCTACTTCCTAAAGCCTCAGCTATTACTTCAGTTGATGAACTAAAAGACGGTATTTTAGGTGCTGGTCTTGGCACAACAGGTGAAAGCGTAGCGGAAACATTAAGTACAGACCTAACGTTAGTTGACACTGATGTTGCATTACCTATGCTTAACGCAGGTCAATTAGATGCATATATTTGTGATCTAGGTGTAGCACAAAACGCTGTTGCTACAGGAAACTATATTATGTTAGAAGAGAAAATACAATCTGAAGAAATGTCAATGGTTTTTGAAAAAGAAAATGAAGCTTTAGCTGCTGAACTTAACAAACATTTAGCAACTTTTATGGAAACAGATGAATATCAAGCTTTATTAGAAAAGTACGGTTTATAATATGAGTGTATTTAATACAGAAAATCTTATATATTTATTGCAAGGTGCCGGTTTTTCTATATTGGTTGCAATAGGTGCACTTATTATAGGCGTACTATTAGGTACAATTTTTGCAGCAATGCGTATAAGTAAGAACAAAATTTTAAATGGATTTGCCTTTGTGTATATTCAATTTGTACGTGGAACGCCTATGCTTTTACAAATTATGTTTTTATTTTTAGGTTTTCCTACTATTTATACAGCAATAACTGGTGGACGAATTTCAATGGACCCTGTTATAGTTGGTATTATTGCCATAGGTATAAACTCCGGTGCATACTCTGCTGAACTTATTCGTTCTGGTATAGAAAGCATAGATAAAGGACAATGGGAAGCAGCAAAAACTTTAGGCCTTAACTATAAACAGACTATGCAGTTTATTATATTACCACAAGCTTTTAGACGTTTAATTCCTCCATTCGTATCTGAATTTATTATGCTTATCAAAGATTCCTCTTTGATTTTTGCAATAGGAGGACTTGAACTTTTAGGACGATCAAAAGTTATTAGTTCAAAAACAGCTGAATTTATTTGGCCACTTGTTTTTGCAGCAATTATTTATTTAATAATGACAGGTGTTGTTACGTATTTTTCGCATAAGTTGGAAAGGAGATACGCAAACAATGATTAAACTTGAAAACATTAAAAAAAATTATGGTAAACTTGAAGTTTTAAAAGATGTAAGTTTAGATGTTGAAATCGGTGATATAATGTGTATCATTGGTCCCTCAGGTTCTGGAAAATCTACTTTATTAAGATGTATTAAAGGTCTTGAAGAGAAAAACTCAGGAAAAATTTTTTATGACGGAGAAGAAATTTCACATGATAGATTAATTTCAGATGAATTTGGTGCAAAAATGGGTTTTGTCTTTCAATCTTTTAACCTATTCCCTCACCTATCTATACTTGAAAATTTAACTTTAGGCCCTATAAAAGTTTTAGGAAAGAGTGAAACTGATGCAAAAGAATTGGCACTTGAATATTTAGATAAAGTTGGTTTATTAGGCAAAGAAAATTCTTACCCAAAACAACTTTCAGGAGGTCAGCAACAAAGGGTTGCAATAGCACGCTCTTTATGTATGCAACCTGAATTTATATTATTTGATGAACCCACGTCTGCTTTAGATCCAGAAGTAATAAAGGAAGTTCTTGAAGTTATAAAATCTTTAAAGGCTTTAAATATAAGTATGATTATTGTAACGCACGAACTCGGCTTCGCTCGTGAAGTTTCAAATAAAGTAGTTTTTATGGCAGATGGGTATATAGTTGAAGAAGGCTCACCTGAAGAAGTGTTACAAAATCCAAAACAAGAAAGAACTAAGCAATTCATTTCACAAGTTTTGTAATTATTAAAATAAAGACAAAAAAGCTTTATACGAAAAATAATTCGTATAAAGCTTTTTTAATATTCCATAAAATTTTATTTTTTATCAAAGATATCAAATTTTAACAATCTCATCTAAAATACTTTTAATTAATTACTTTAAATATACTTTTATTATTATCTTATTATTTCAATAAACTTTCATATAAAGCTTTAATATCAACTACACTAGTAGCTTTTGGATTTCCACCAGTGCACACATCATCAAAAGCAGTTTTTGATAAGTCATCTAAATCTTCAATTTTAACTCCAATTTCTTTTAAACTTTTTGGAATTCCAACATCATCAGATAACTTTTGTACTAAATTAACTGCTAGTTTTCTGTAATCTTCTTGGGAAAGATTTGTAACGTCGCCACCTAAAGCTTTGGCAATGTCCTTATATTTCTCGCCTGTTGCTTCTGCATTATATCCCATTACAGTTGGTAGTAACATAGCGTTTGCTACACCATGTGGTGTGTCATAAAAAGCACCAAGTGCATGTGCCATAGAATGCACAATTCCAAGACCAACATTTGAAAATCCCATACCTGCAATATATTGACCAAGTGCCATATCTTCACGACCTTTTGGATCATTTTCAACAGCTTTTCTTAAAGAACGACCAATAATCTCTACAGCTTTTATATGAAGCATATCACTCATTTCCCATGCACCCGGTGTAATGTAACCTTCTATAGCATGTGTTAATGCGTCCATACCAGTTGCAGCAGTTAGTCCTTTAGGCATGCTTGAGGTCATATCGCTATCAACTATAGCAACTACAGGAATATCATGTGGGTCTGCACATACAAATTTGCGTTTCTTCTCTTCATCAGTAATAACATAGTTTATTGTAACTTCTGCAGCAGTACCAGCAGTTGTAGAAATAGCTATAATAGGAACAGATTTATTTTTTGTAGGTGCAAGTCCTTCAAGACTTACTACATCGCTATACTCTGGATTGTTAATTATAATACCGATTGCTTTTGAAGTGTCAATAGGAGAACCCCCACCTATAGCTATTAAGTAATCTGCACCACTTAATTTATATTTTTCAACGCCATTTTTAACTGTTGAAACTGCAGGGTTAGCTTTTACTTCGTCAAAAATTTCATATACCAAATTTGCAGAATCTAAAAGATCTGTAACTTTTTTTGTTACACCAAATTTTATTAAATCTTTGTCAGTAACAACAAAGCCTTTTTTAAATCCACGTCTTTTAACTTCTGTTATTACCTCGGAAATAACACCTTTACCAAAATATGATGTTTCGTTTAAAATCATTCTAGCCATATCTGTTCCTCCAATAATTTTATTTAATCCATAAGATTGTTTATATTTTAACATATTTTTTCAATAAAAACAAGGTATATAAAAATAAAATTATATACCTTGTTTTATAAGTGCTGAAAAATTAACTTTTAAAATAAAGGATTTATCTTTATTATTTATATAAAGCTATAAATTTATACCTTTCATAGATAAAGCAACTCTTTCTTTTTTTATATCAACATCTTTAACTCTAACTTTTACAATATCTCCTACTGCTACAACATCTGAAGGGTGCTTTACAAAACTATTTGAAAGTTCTGATATATGTACTAAGCCATCGTGATGAACTCCAATATCAACAAAACAACCAAAATCAATAACATTTCTAACAGTACCAGTTAATTCCATACCTACTGTTAAATCTTTTATATCTAAAACATCACTTTTTAAAATAGATTTTGGCATATCTTCACGTGGGTCACGACCGGGTTTATTTAGCTCGTTTATTATATCATTAATTGTTGGTACACCCACATTTAATGATTCACTTAACTTAATTATTTTATTTTTGTCCAAATTAATTTTTATTTTGTTTTCAAATAAATCACTCGTAGCATATCCAAGTTCTTTTAATATAGCTGTAGCTATATCGTAGCTTTCAGGGTGGACAGAAGTATTATCAAGTGGATTTGCACCATCACGTATACGTAAAAATCCTGCACATTGCTCAAAAGCTTTTGGCCCTAGTTTTGCAACTTTTAAAATCTCTTTTCTGCTTTTGAACGTTCCATTTTCTAAACGGTACGTTTCGATATTTTTTGCAACAACTTTTGATAAACCTGAAACATAGGCTAATAACGAAGGGGAAGCAGTGTTAATATCAACTCCAACTGAATTTACGCAATCTTCAACAACACCACCTAAGGTTTCAGATAATTTTTTTTGATTCATATCGTGTTGATACTGCCCTACTCCTATCGATTTAGGATCTATTTTAACAAGTTCTGCCATAGGGTCTTGTAATCGTCTACCTATAGAAACTGCCGAACGTAAGGCAACATCATATTCAGGAAACTCCTCTGCCCCAAGTTTTGAAGCCGAATAAACAGACGCACCAGCCTCGTTAACTATACAATATTGAAGTTTTGGTGTCTTTTCTTTAATCATTTGTACAACTACTGCCTCTGTTTCACGACTTGCAGTGCCGTTACCTATAGCACAAAGATTTACTTTATGCTTATCAATGATTTTTGAAAGCGTATCAATAGTTTCAGCTATTTTTTTATGAGGTACAGTAGGATAAACAACTCCAGTTTCTAAAACTTTGCCAAAATCATCAATAACTGCAACTTTACATCCTGTTCTAAAACCAGGATCAAGAGCTAATACTGTTACTTTTGTTACAGGAGGTTGCATAAGTAATTGTTTTAAATTTTTACCAAAAAGTTTTATACCCGATTCCTCTGCAACTTCTGTTAAATCATTTCTAATTTCACGTTCAATGGAAGGTGAAATTAAACGTTTATAACTATCTAAAATAGCGGTTTCTATATATTCATTTGTGCTTTGATTATTTTTTAAAACAGAACTTTTTATAAGTCTTAAAACGTCCTCAAGTTCAATGTTTAATTTAACTGATAATACTTTTTCTTTTTCACCACGATTTATGGCTAAAACTCTATGTCCTGCTATTTTATCTGTTTTTTCAATAAATTCAGAATACATATCAAAAACTGTATCTTCTTCTACATTTTTTGAAGTTTCGATTAAAGCATTTTTAAAAGTATATTCACGTATATTTTTTCGTATATCTGCATCATCGGATATTGTTTCTGCAATAATATCTAAAGCATAGCTTACAGCTTCTTCCTCATTGTTTACTTCTTTTTCAATATCAATATATTCTTTTGCTATTTCTAAAATGTTTTCTTTTGTTTCTTGTAAAAAAATGATATTTGCTAAAGGTTCAAGACCTTTTTCCTTTGCTATAGTTGCCTTTGTTCTTCTTTTGGGTCTAAAAGGTCTATAAATATCATCAATTTCCGTTGGTGTTTTAGCCTTTATAAGAGCTAACTCAATTTCAGGAGTTAGAAGTTCAAGTTCGTTAATTAGTTTAATTGTATTTTCACGCTTTTCTTCTAAATTTGTTAAATATACAAATCTATCATGCAACTCTCTTAGCACTTGGTCGTCCATTGAGCCGGTTAACTCTTTTCTATATCGTGCAATGAAAGGTATAGTGTTTCCCTCACCTAAAAGATTTATTACATTTTCAATAAACTCTCTTTTAATACTAAATTCTTTAACCAAAACATCAATAATTACATTATTTTTATCCATTTGTATACTCCTAAATATTTTACGTTAATTTGTAACAGTTACATAAATCAGTTTTCCTAATCATTTCTGTTTCTAGCTATAACTAAAAGTCTAACTAAGTTTAAAATAGCTGTAAATGCGGCAGCCACATATGTTAATGCAGCAGCAGCTAAAACTTTTTGTGCTGGTTTTATTTCATCTGGCTCGAGTATTTTAGCATCTTCTAAAATATCAAGAGCTCTACTACTTGCATTAAACTCTACAGGTAAAGTAACAAGTTGAAAAAGTACTGTAAAGGCAAAAAGGTAAATACCAATTTGCATAAGAATACCACTTGTTGTCCCAAAAAATAAACCTAACATAAAAATAGGAAGTGCCATTTTTGAAGATAAGTTTGTGATTGGAAATAAAGCGTGTCTAAATCTTAAAGGTGCATATCCAACATTATCTTGAATAGCGTGTCCTGTTTCATGTGCTGCAACACCAAGAGCCGCAACTGAAGTTTGGCTATATACTGCGTCAGAAAGACGAATAACTTTGGCAGTTGGATCGTAATGGTCAGTTAAGTTTCCTTTAATATACTCAACTCTAACATCATTGATACCATTTTTTGACAATAGCATTTGTGCTACATCTGCTCCAGTATATCCGTGTCTATTTCTCACTTGTGAGTATGTGCTATATGTACTTGTAAGTTTAGCTTGTGCATACATAGAAACAAGCATTGCTGGTATTAAAATTAAAAATGTCCAATCAAAATAAAACATAGTTTTTCCTCCATATTATAAAATATCACCTATAGCAAAAAAATCATTGTTACCATTTAAAAATGATTTTATATCCATTGCTTTACTACCTTGCTTTTGTATTGTTTTTATAGAAATACCACCATTTTTTGTATTAATGACTAAACCATTATTTTTATTAAAATGTAGTATTTCTCCATATTCTTTATTTATATCACCTTCAACGATTTCTACTGTATGAACTTTTATTATTGTATCATTGTAAACAAAAAAAGCAGAAGGTGCAGGATTTAATCCACGAACTAAGTTTTTGATTTCATTTGCTTCTTTTTTAAAATCTAAAAGTCCATGATTTTTTTCAATCATAGGTGCATATGTAGCTAATGAATGGTTTTGAGGTATTTTGTTAAATATGCCTTTTTCAAAATCATTTAAAACTTCAATTAAAGCATCAGCACCAATATTACTCATTTTTTCATATACTTCGCCTAAAGTGGCATTGTCATCTACTATAAAATCAGCAATTTTTATTATATCACCTGTATCCATACCTTCATTCATATACATAATCGTTGCGCCTGTTGTCTTATCACCATTAATAATAGACCAATGTATAGGTGCAGGTCCTCTATATTTTGGTAAAATACTTCCATGAATATTTAAACAAGCTATTTTAGGAATATCAAGTATTTCCTTAGATAAAATTTGACCATATGCAACAACAACAAAAACATCAGCATCAAAAATTTTTAAAAACTCAACACAATCCTTATTTTTAATTTTTTTTGGTTGGAATATTGGTAAGTCATATTCTAATGCAACTGTTTTAACTTCAGAAAACTGAACTTTTCTACCACGTCCACGTTCTTTATCTTCTTTCGTTACTACACAAAGCACTTCATGATTTTTTACAAGTTGCTTAAGTACAGGTACTGCAAAATCTGGAGTGCCCATAAAAATAATTTTCATTTATTCAATCTCCTCAAGTTCATCTTCTGGTATAACTTTATCAATATAAATAATTCCGTCTAAATGGTCATTTTCATGGCACATAGCTACAGCCATAAATCCTTCACCTTCTTTTACAAATTCATTACCAAATCTATCGAAGGCTTTTATTGTAACATATTCTGGACGTTCAACATATCCGGATTCTCCCGGTACACTTAAACAACCTTCCGAAGCAATAGATGCGCCTTCACTTTTTATTATTTCAGGGTTAACAAATTCAATATATTCTTCACCTATTTCAATAAGAAAAACTCGTTTCAATTCGCCAACTTGTACTGCTGCTATACCAACACCTTCATATTTATGCATAGTTTCTCGCATATCATCTATAAGTGTATGTAATTTTTCATTAAATTCTGTAATTGTTTTTGAAGTTTTTCTAAGTATCGGATCACCATTAATTCGCATTTCTCTTATAGCCATATTATATTCTCCTATTGTATATTTTCTGGATTTAAGTTTAAAGATATATTTATATCTGCACATTCTTCAGTTTCTTTTAAAAAATCAACAGATGTTGTAACAAGATACATAAGTTCGTTTATATAGTTACCTTTTACTAAAATTCTCCATCTATATTTTCTTCTTACTTTTGATAATATTTGTGGAGCAGGTCCAATTATTTCTAAAAGCAAATCATTTTTACTATTTTTTTCAAAAATCATTCTCTTATATTGTACCATAATATCCACTAGTTTATAAAGAGTTTTTATTAAATTTTTTTCATTTTCTGATGTTGCATAAATGTAAAAGTTATTGCAAAAAGGTGGATTATTGCTTAATTTTCTGTAAGCAATTTCATTTTCATAAAATCCTAAATAATCGTTATCTTTAGCAGCAATAATTGCATAATTATCAGGTTTATATGTTTGGATTATAACATTTCCTTGTTTTTCACTTCTACCTGCTCTGCCTGCAACTTGTGTAAGTAAAGAAAAAGTAAGTTCCCCACCTAAATATTCGTTAATATTTAATGACATATCACCGGCAATAACGCCAACTACAGTAACATCATTAAAGTCTAGTCCTTTGGAAATCATTTGAGTGCCTACTAAAAATCTTGCCTTTTTAGATCTAAAAGCATCTATTAAAACATCATGGGAGTTTTTCCCTTTAGTTGTATCTTGGTCCATTCTTACTATTTTTTCATTTGGAAAAAGCTTTTGTATTTCATCTGCTACTTGCTGTGTTCCAACACCGAAATGTTTGATAAATTTCGAACCACAAATAGGACAATTTTTTGGTTTTTGTTTTACTCTATTACAATAATGACATCGTAAAACTTCGTTATGTGAGTGATATGTCATTGTTACATCACAGTTTGGGCATTTAATTACTTCACCACAACTACGACAATTTATAAAACTTGCATAACCTCTTTTATTTAAAAATAAAATTATTTGTTCATCTTTACTTATAGCATCAACAATTTTTTCTATCAATAATGAGGAAAAAATAGATTTATTACCATTAAGTAATTCATCTCGTAAATCCACGATTTCTACAATAGGCATTTTTTTATTTACTCTATTTTTTAGTTCTATTAAATGATATTCGTTATTTTTTGCATTATAGTAAGTTTCAACTTTAGGAGTTGCTGAACCTAAAACTACTTGTGCATTAGATATTTCACAACGCATAATAGCTACTTCTCTAGCAGAGTATTTAGGTGTAACATCTGATTTAAAAGAGCTATCATGTTCTTCATCTATTATAATAATTCCTAAGTGTTCAAAAGGTGTAAATAAAGCACTTCTTGGACCTATTATTACTTTAATTTCTCCATTTTTTGCTCTAACCCATTGATCATATCTTTCACCAAAACTTAATCTTGAATGAGTTAAAGAAACTAAATCACCAAAGCGACTTTTAAATATATTAACAAGTTGCCCTGTTAAAGATATTTCAGGTACAAGAATAATAGCTTCATTACCCATATTTATTACTTCATGAACCAAATTAAGATAAACTTCTGTCTTTCCTGAACCTGTTACACCATGTAGTAAAATAGGTTTAGTAAAAACGCCACTATATATTTCATTTTTTATGTAATCAATGGCATTTTGCTGTTCGTCAGTATAAGACGATACATTATTTCCTTTGTACTCACCTATCACTTCAGGATTTCTAAGAATATTAACAGCTTCAAGTTTTATTATATTTTTCTCAAGCAATGATTTAACAGGACTTTTTGTTATTTTCAACATATTAAGTAAGTCTTTAAGTACCACATCATCATTTTCCAGTAAAAAATCTATTACTTCACTTTGCTTATTTTTCTTTTTTAAAATTTCTTTAATTAATTCATCAGAGTTTTCATTTTCATAATTTATATATATAAATAAAAATTTTTGTTGCAAGTCTTTAACTTCAGTAATGTTTTTAAATGATATAATTTTTTTATTCTTTAAGCCCATTATTACGTTTTTTGAGTTTTCAAAATTTTCTAACACTTCATCAAAAACTACTTTATTATTATTTTCTAAAATATAATTAATTATGTTTTCTTCAATTTCTTTAATTTTTTTATCTTTTAAATTTTCAGTATTTACGATTAGTACATTTTCAGCAGTAAGGGAAGCTTTTTTAGGAATAGAAAGTTTTAAACATTCGTTAAATGAACAATAATATTTTTTGCTCATTAAATAAGCTAAATTTATAAGTTCGCGAGAAATAATTGCATCTTTATCTATTACTCTTATTATTTTTTTACACTTTTTTTCATCAAAATCTATTTCACTTTTAATCTTTACGATTAATGCAAAAATTTCTATATTACCCCTGCCAAAAGGCACAATACATCGTTTTCCTATTTCAATGGAGTCTTGATATTCAAAAGGTACAGTATATGTGAAAAGCTTATCTACATTTTTATTATTATTATCAATAACAACTTCAACAAAAATATCCAACTAACTTTCTCCTATTTAATAAAATAGAGCTGTAATTTGATTATAATAATCTTTTACAGCCCTAAGGTTATAGAAATAATTTTCAAATAATTTAACAGAACAATAAAATTTTTTATTTATATAAAAACTTATTAAAACCTAGTCAATTTATTCTTCAATAATAAAAGTTAAATCTCTACTTATATTATTTGTACGTATACCAATTTTTTTTGTATTTAATTCATCAACAGCTATTGATACCTGTTTTTCTACAGATGACTTTACAAGGGGTGTACTACCAGCTACAATTTCTCTTGCACGCTTTGCAACTGCAATAACAATAATAAATCTTGAAGAAATCATATCTTCAATTTCTCTTTCCTCATTTATTGTTTTCATTAATTCTGAATAAGATGGTTTTAACATTCGTTTTCTCCTTTAAAAAAATTAGTCAAGTTTTCGTTTCTAAATGGTTTTTTAAACTCTGCCAAAGAAATTGCATCTATTGCTGTTTTACAGTTATCAACAATATCATTTACAATAACATAATCGTATTTATCAACAACTGAAACCTCATCATAAGCACGTCTTAAGCGTCTTTCAATAGTAGGGCCATCTTCAGTGCCACGACCTTCAAGTCTACGTCTTAATTCAGCCATATTTGGGGGTAAAATAAAAACTAAAACACAACTAGGATAAAGCTCTTTTATTTGCAATGCCCCAAAAACATCAATTTCAAGGATAACGCATTTGCCTTTTTCGACTTGGTCAAAAACATAGGACTTTGGCGTTCCATACATATTTCCACAAAACTCTACGTGTTCTAAAAATGCATGATCTTTTCTTAATTCAATAAATGTATCTTTAGATACGAAGAAATAATCTTTACCATCAACTTCACCTTCACGTGGTGAACGAGTGGTCATAGATATAGATAATGAATACTTTGTTTTATCTAAAAGTTTTACAACAGTACCTTTTCCCGAACCAGAAGGACCAGAAATTATTATTAACATACCTTTGCTCATAAAAACTCCTTATTCGATATTTTGAACTTGTTCACGTATCTTTTCAAGCAATGTTTTAAGTTCAACAACATATTTTGTAATTGTTATATCGTTTGATTTTGAAGCTATAGTGTTAATTTCTCTATTAATTTCTTGTATCAAAAAGTCTAATTTTCTACCAATGGCAGCATTATCTATTATAATATCTGAAAACTGTGAAAGATGAGAATATAACCTAGTTATTTCTTCATCGATGCAAGCTTTATCAGAATATAACATAACTTCTGTTAAAATTCGTGTTTCGTCTATGTCTGTTGAGTTTAAAAGTTCTTCAACTTTTTTAGTAATATTTTCCTTATATTCATTAATGATACTTGGATATATATCTTCAATTTTTTCGAGTATTTCTTTAAAACCACCTAATTTTTCAATTATATCATTTTCTAGCTTTTTACCTTCATTACTTCTCATTGAAATAAAATTATCTAAAGCTAAATTTAAAGTTTTTTCAAAATTTTCATATAAAACATTTAAAAGGCTTTCATCATCAAGACTTTTTTCACTCTTTAAAATATCAGGCAATTTTAAAATGTCATCTATGGAAATTTCTTTTTGTAAACTATATCTATCTTTAATAGCTGTTAATTGCTTATAATATATATCCCCTAGTTGTTCATTAAAAGTAATTTTATAATCGTTTTCAGAAAAAGTTTCAAAATTTATATATACGTCAACTTTTCCACGAGAAATATTATCTTTTAATATTTGTCTGAACTTATGTTCAAACTCATTTAAAAATCTAGGCAACTTTATTGTAATTTCACAATATTTATGATTTACAGACTTAATTTCTACAGAAAATCTTCTATTATCTATAAACATTTCATGGCTACCAAAACCAGTCATACTTTTCATCATACTATCTTATCCTTTAAAATACTAAAAGCAAATACCTAACATTATTAATGTATATTAAATTATTATACTACTTTTTTACATAAAAATCAATAGTTGTAGTAAATTTAGTAAAAATACACTGTAGGATTACAATAGAAGTGTTACATTTTTAAAAAAATAAAAGCGAAAACAAATCAAAAGTGATAAAATAAAGTTACCACACCACATTTTAAAACTGAAAGGACTGTTTTCGCTATGACTATTATATCACAAACTATAAAATATCGTCTATCATTAATTAAATATGCTAAAAAATATGGTGTAACAAAAGCTGCTATAAGATATAAGGCAACGTTGCAAAATAGATGAAAAATCTCTAAAATAATTATATAATAAAAATAAAAGGACGTGAGCCAATGCAATTATCATTATTTAGAGAAGAAACAAGTAAATATACAAATCGAAAGA
>JBKECM010000108.1:0-5495 GCA_047974615.1 Lachnospirales bacterium | reverse complement strand
AAAAAATATTACTGCACAAAAATTACGCTCGACTTAATGATTTGTTTGCAAATCATTTTGCATGTCGCATAAAATTAGCACTCGTTCCTCGCTGATTTTATGCTATCTCACTATTTTTGTGTCATTGTCATTAGTGATATTTTTTTCTTTTTTGACTTTTTCAGCACCCTCGCATATAAAAAGATAGTTAAGAATTTAATCTTTGATAAATTCTTAACTATCTTTTGTATTTTAATCCTATTAAATTTATTTTTAAACTACCCTATATTAAAAATTTATAGTATACTCCATAAGATAAACAAACATAGGTGTAGAAAGTAAAGATACAACAGTGGTTAAAAAAACAACTTTACTTGCAAGTTCATAATCAGCGCCATACCGTTTTGCAAAAATAGGAACAAGAGTAACAGTTGGCATAGCATAAAGAGTTAAAGATGAAGCAAGCAGCAAATTATCATCACTGATATCTTTGAATATTGATAGAAAAATATATGGTATTAAAAAGAGTTTAATAGCCGTAATAATATAAACTTCCTTATCTTCAAAAGCTTCTTCTATATTCATATCCGACAAAAATTTTCCAAGTATAAATAAAGATATAGGAGCAGACATTTTAGCTAATAATTCAACACCTACACTTATAGCCTTGTGTAATTGAATTTGTAAAAAAAAGCAAACTAAACCTGCAAAAATAGCAATAAGGTTTGGAGTTAATAAAGATTTTAAAGAAAATTTTTCTTTATTACTATCTTTTGATATTAAATAAATACCTATAGTAAAAAATAACACATTAAAAGGTATTTGACCTAAAGCAACATAAAAGGAAGTATCCTCACCAATAATATTTGCTAAAAGAGGAAAAGCAATAAAGCTAACATTCCCAAATGCTAATGTACATACAATAACACCATCTTTTTCATCTGGCATTTTTAAAAGCCTACAAATAACTAAACTAATTATAATTACCGATACAAAAAAAACGGTATCCATTAATAAAGCAATTAGCATATTTTTTGTTGAAACAGCAGAAACATCAACTTGTAATGCCATAAAAACATTACAAGGTACAATAATATTTGTTAGAATATAAGTAAACTTTTCGCTTACTTCATCGTTTATTACATCATTTTTACTTAAAAAAAATCCAATAACTAAGATTAAAAGCAAGCCCATCATAGTATATAAGGTTAGAGTGAACATATTTTATCCTCTTTTTTGGAATAAAACAGTAACTTCGTGTCTATTATGGTGTAGTTGCTTAACTTTTAAAACATCATAACAAACAGACAACACTCTTAAACCATCAAGAATTTTACCTCTTTGCTTGTTTTCAGGTAGTTTAAAAGTAATTATACCAAAACCATCTTTCTCTAGTATTTTTTCTAGTTCACAAGTTATTTCACAAGACTTAACAACGTCCATTTTCATATCATTTACTATTAAATCAAATTTTTCTGTTGTTTTACTTACAAACTCTTGACTAAGCATATTAAAAAATTTAATATTACTATATTTTTTTAGTTTAGGATCTAAAGTAGCAGGGTCAACAGCATAAACAATCATACCCTTATCAGCTAAAACCTTTGTCCAACCACCGGGAGAAGCACCTAAATCAACAGCTTTATTAAACGTTGCTTCTATATTAAAAAAACTAAAAGCTTCATCAAGTTTAAAAGCCGCACGTGATATTTGCTCATCATCTTTTTTTAAACGCACATTACCTAAAATCCAAGAAGTTAGATTATCCTTTATATAACTTTTACCTATGTATGTTTTTTCTTTATTTTGAACAAATGAAAAAACGTAATTTGCATTTTTGTTATCTACTTCTATGTTTTTTTCTTTTAAAAAGTTTTCTAACTTTAATGCAAACTCCGATTTCCTAAAGTATTCGTTATCCATAAAGCTAAATCCTTGAACTCCAACTATTTCATCTTTAATAAGATTTAAGTCTAAAGTTTCAAAATATCTGTCTAAATTATCCATAGCATCTATATTTTCAAATACATTTTCACAAGGAAAAATATGACGTATAAAAAAAGATTCATCACATATCTTAACAAAATTTTCATTTTCAATACAAACATCTACTATAAAGGTTCCATAGCTTAGCCATTTTTCAAGTTTAAAATTTATCTCTAAAGCTTTAAAAGTATCTTTAAGTTCATCGTATCCGTTTTTGCCACTTGTTTTATTATCTAAAGTACTTACTATATACTTTATACTTTTTTCCATTTAATTGCCTCCTTTTTAAGTTTAGTAAAGGGGCTATGAGAAAACAAAGTTTTCCTATAGTCCCTTTCAAATTAAACAAAAGTATTACAACAAAATTTAAAACTTACATATTAAGCTATAAATTTTTTCAACTATTGTTGATTATCTAATACCGTTGTATACAAAGCCTTTTTTACCGTCTATAGTTACAACAGCACCATTTGGTATTAGGTCAACTACTTTTTCTAAACATACGATTACAGGTATATTTAAAGCACGACCTACTGTTTCAGCGTGTAAATGGTCAGGATCATTTATATTACCATTACCTACAATTATAGCACTAGCCATTCTTATAAATGGTAACATATCATTCGTTGTTCTAGGTGCAACAAGAATATCGCCTTTTTTAAAATGCTTTTCAGCCTCAGAAACAGCACGAATATTATTTGTAACACTAGTAACATTATTTTGGGAAGCAATACTCTTACCTTTAACTAAAACGTCACCAACGATTTCAACCTTTAAAGTATTTGTAGTTCCAGTAATACCAACAGGAACACCAGCAACTATAACAATATGGTCACCGTTTTTTGCAAGTCCTATATCTTGTGCTATTTGTGATGCATCTTTAAACACCTCTGAGTCAGCACCATGTTCAAATGTATCAGTTAAAACAGGAATACAACCCCATGTAAGTGATAATTTTCTCCATGTATTTTCTCTTTCAGTAACAGCTAGTATCGGACAAGATGGTCTAAATCTTGATACCATACGTGCAGAGAAACCAGAAGTTGTAACAGGAACTATACAAGAAGCACTTAAGTTACTAGCAGTTGTACAAGTAGCATAGGAAATAGCATTAGTAACACTTGACTGTAAGCTTACACTGTATTCAGCGATTTTTGCAGCATAATTTATATCATTTTCAGCCTCTATTGCGATTTTGCTCATCATACGTACTGCTTCAATAGGATAATCACCCATTGCAGTTTCACCAGATAACATTATACAGTCTGTACCATCATATATAGCATTAGCAACGTCATTTGCCTCGGCTCTTGTAGGACGAGGATTTTTTGTCATAGACTCAAGCATTTGCGTTGCAGTAATTACTGGCTTACCTACCTCATTTGCTTTTCTAATAAGCAACTTTTGTACCTTTGGAACTTCTTCAGGTGGTATTTCTACCCCTAAATCACCACGAGCAACCATAATACCATCAGCAACTTCTAAGATTTCATCTATATTGTTTACACCATCTCTATTTTCAATTTTTGCAATAATATCAATATGAGAACCATCATTTTCATCAAGAACATTTTTAATATCGAGTACATCTTTTGCTGAACGGATAAAAGATGCAGCAATATAGTCAAAACCTTGTTCAATACCAAACTTAATATCGTCAACGTCTTTTTTAGTTAAAGAAGGTAAATTAATATATACATCAGGTACATTTACACCTTTACGACTACGAATATTTCCTCCATTTATTACCTTTGTTAAAATATCAGTACCCTTAACATCTTGTACAACAAGTTCAATTAAACCATCATCTAAAAGTATACGGCTACCAACTGTTATATCATTTGGCAAGTCAGTATATGTAATGCTAACGATAGTTTTATCCCCTTCTATTTCACGAGTCGTTAAAGTAAATTCTTGACCTTGATCAAGATGAATTGGTTCTTCCTTAAAAGTTTTAATTCTTATTTCAGGACCTTTAGTATCCAAAAGTAAAGGTACAGGTTTATTAAGTTCTTTACGAGCTTGTTTTAATTTATTGATTATTTCAGAATGTGATTCATAAGTTCCATGGGAAAAGTTAATTCTAGCAGCAGATAAACCAGCTTCTATAAGTTCTTTTAATATATCTACAGTATCAGTTGCAGGACCTAAAGTACATACTATTTTTGTTTTTTTCATAAATACACCTCAATTATCTATATTGATAAAGCTTTCATAATTTCATACATTTCGTCGCTATAAACAGCCTTCTGAGCTAAACCTTCTGTAATGTCTACACCACAATACTCACCATTTTTAAATACAACGATTTTATTTTTTTCGCCATTTTCGATAAGTTTAACAGCATAATTACCCATCATAGAAGCTCTCATACGGTCAAGAGCAGAAGGTGAACCACCTCTTTGTAAATGACCTAATATAGTTGCACGAGTTTCAATACCTGTAACTTCTTGTATTTCTTTAGCAAGTTCAATAGTGCCACCAGAGCCTTCAGCAACTATAATAAGATTATGTTTTTTACCACGAGAACGATTTTCTAAAATAGTGGCAATAAGTTCATCTCTAGTAGGTGTAGGTCTTTCTGGTATAATAACTTCTTCAGCACCTGCAGTAATAGCACACCATAAAGCTAAATATCCTGCATTACGTCCCATAACTTCAACTAAAGAACAACGTTGATGTGAGCCTGAAGTGTCACGTATTTTATTAACCGACTCCATACAAGTATTAATAGCAGTGTCAAAACCAATAGTATAGTCAGAACAAGGCAAATCAAGGTCAATAGTTCCAGGAATACCAATAATATTTAAACCAAGGTCAGCAAGTTTTCTGCCCCCAGCTATAGAACCATCACCACCTATAACAACAAGTGAAGTAATTCCAAGTGCTTTACATATACTAGCAGCCTTTTGTTGACCTTCTTCAGTCATCATCTCTTTACACCTAGCAGTTTTTAAAACAGTTCCACCTCTGTCAATTATATCAGCTACAGAACGTGCATTAAGATACTCAATATCGCCTTTTAATAAACCTTGATAACCATTTTTTACACCAATAACTTCATAGCCTGCAAAGAGTGCCGAACGTACAACACCTCTAATGGCTGCATTCATACCCGGTGCATCTCCACCAGAAGTTAAAACGGCTATTTTACCTTTACTTTTTTCGTTCATTCTTAGTCCTCCTAAATTTATAATTATATATAAATACATTTAGATTTTTTGTTAAACTATATTTTAGTTTTAATTTTTAAAAAATAACAATAGGTCACAATGTATAATAGTTTAGTTCAGAGGGTGCTGATAAAGGATAGAAAAAAATATTACTGCACAAAATTACGCTCGACTTGATGATTTGCTTTGCAAATCATCTTGCATGTCTCATAAAATTAGCACTCGTTCTTTCGAAAGTGCTGTCAAAGGTTAGAAAAAAATTATATTACACAAAAATTAACGTTCGTATTGAATAAAATACACGCTCATTCTTCGCTGATTTTATTCCAACTCACTATTTTTGTTTACGCTTTCGCT
>JBKECM010000106.1:0-6114 GCA_047974615.1 Lachnospirales bacterium | reverse complement strand
GGTGGGTTACATTATTCTTATAACATTAGTCATGGTTCAAATGTTTTAGGAAGATACCCAATGAATAGATTAACTGATATGATAACTAATTTCGGTGGCGTGTTATTTGGGCTTGTAGTTTTAAAGAAATGGGGTTTTAATAAAACGGCAGGTCTTATGATAATGATGTTTAGTGCATTTGAAGTAGTTATTCATGTTGTAATTGGTATTTCTTCCATGGAAACATTTGGACAGTATGGACAGAACACATTATACTCACCAGGTCTAATAACTTCTCTATTTGGTTTTTTACCAGTAAGTATAGCCATAGCAAAAGAGATTTTTAATCAAGATGTTAAACCTACAATTAAACAATGGATTTTATCTGTTGTAGTAATGTTCACATGTTGCTTTTTATTAATAACATTACCTGAAAAAGTGCTTAGTGACGAAAATTCACCATATAATTTTACTAATAGGGGATATTATGAAAAATATGGGGAACAATTTGAAGAAGATAATAATTTTTTTTATAAATAGAATGTATAAAAAAGTAATAATTAGTAGATTTAATTTTACCTACTGTTTATTGCTTTTTATTTTTGAGAGGAAAGTATAGACTGTTTTAAAAGTAGGTGATATTATTTTAGATAAGTTCTCAAATATAAGCACAAATAATACTTTTGAAAGGTATGAAAATAAAAATATTATTCTAATTTAAAAGCATTAATAATTAGAAAAATGTTAAAATATATCATAAGATAAAGGTAAATTTAAAATTAACCAAAAGTAAATGATGCTTTTGTATTCTTAAAGGGAGCATATTTTTAATAGTTATTTACAGCGAAAATTATTAAAAAAATTATTTTGGTATCAATAATAATTTTAACTTGCAAATTTTCAAAGTCAGCAAGTTTTTTTAGTATAAAAAACTAAAGGGGTATTTTTTATTTTTACTTATTTTTCCTATCTACTTATTATTAAATTTTTGCAACGAAGTAAAGAATTTCTGTGAAAATGATAGTAATATCTTACCTTACTTATTTATTGTATAAAGAAGTAGAATTTATAGAAGTAGAGTAATAAGATACTGAATTACATTAGTAAAATTATAAAAAAATATAAAAATTTTAAATATCCTATTGACTTAGAGTATACTCCAAGTGTTACAATTTATTTAACAAGAAAATCAAATGAAAGGAACTGTTAAATATGAGTAAAAAAGTTATAATAATTTCTGCAAGTCCTAGAAAAAATGGTAATTCTGATATTTTATGTGACAAATTTATGGAGGGTGCTTTAGCTAGTGGTAATAGTGTAGAGAAATTTTTTCTAAATAATAAGAAAGTAAATTATTGTGTTGGTTGTGGGTATTGTTTTAATAACGTAGGGCAATGTTCTCAAAAAGATGATATGGTTTTATTATTCGAAAAATTAATAGATGCTGACGTTATAGTTTTGGCAACACCTATTTATTTTTATACGATGAATGGACAAATGAAAACATTTATTGATAGACTATGTCCGATATATACAAAACTTGAAAATAAAGAGTTCTATTATATAATGACCTCTGCTGATAAAGATAAAAACATTATGGATCGTTGTATTAATGAGTTTAGAGGTCTTACGTTTTGTCTTAAAAATCCAGTAGAAAAGGGTATTATTTATGGAACAGGTATTTGGAATGTTGGTGATGTTGAAAAAACAGAGTTTATGAAAGATGCTTTTGTAATGGGTAAAAATATTTAAAATAAATAGTTTGTTTATATGTAGATTTAAGGAAGGTACATAATATGTCGAAAAATCTAATAGTTTACTTTTCTAGAAAAGGTAATAATTATATAAATGGTTCAATTAAACATTTAGAGATAGGTAATACAGAAATAGCATCGAAGATGATCAAAGAATTAGTTGGTGGCGATTTATATGAAATAGAACCATGTACACCATATAGCGATGATTATGATACTTGTATAAGAGAAGCACAAAAAGATTTGAACAGTAATGCAAGACCAGAATTTAAAAACAATTTAGTAAATATTGATGAATACAATATAATTTATTTAGGCTATCCTAATTACTGGGGCACAATGCCTATGCATATATTTACATTTTTAGAAAAATATGATTTTACTGGGAAAATCATTATGCCATTTTGTACACACGAAGGTAGTGGTATGGGTAAAAGTGAAAGCGATATTAAAAAAATAGCTAAAGGAGCAAAAGTAGAAAAAGGCCTATCTATTAAAGGTGGAAGTGTAAATAATGCCAAAGATACTTTAGAAAAATGGGTGAAATAATATGACAATAAAAGAGGTAAGTGAAAAATTTGATTTAACTCAAGATACTCTTAGATACTATGAACGTGTTGGAATGATACCTACAGTTACACGAAATACTTCTGGTATTCGTGACTATCAAAAGCATGATTTAGCATGGGTGGAACTTGTGAAATGTATGAGGTCAGCAGGTCTTACAGTAGAAGTTTTAGTTGAGTATGTTAAACTATCCCAAGAGGGCGATGCCACTATTGAATCAAGATTAAATCTGCTTTCTGAGCAAAGAGAAAATTTAATAGAACAAAAAATGAAAATAGATAAATCTCTCGAAAGATTAGAGTATAAAATTGAAATTTATGGAAAGGCGTTAGAAACTGGAATATTAGTGTGGGAGCATAAAGATGAATAGAGATGAAGTTTTCGAAACTGGCGATAAATTGTCAGATGTGTTTTCAAAATATTTTGTTGGGCAAGCTTATTTACAACCTCTAACAGATAAAGGTGTTTTTATTGCTAATGTTACATTTGAACCGAGCTGTCGTAATAATTGGCGTATGGCTAGTGCCTGTGGAAGATGAAGAATATTATAAATTATAGGAGATGTAGTATGGAACAAAGATATTTAGAATTAAACAATGGACAAAAAATACCACAATTCGGTTTAGGTGTATATTTAATACAAGGTAATGAAAATACAGAAAAAGCTTGTTTAGAAGCTCTAAAAACCGGATATAGACACATTGATACTGCACATGCTTATCAAAATGAAGCCGGCGTTGGTAGTGCAATTAAAAAAAGTGGAATTAAAAGAGAAGAAATATTTGTAACAAGTAAATTATGGCCTAGCGATTATGGTGAAAATGTTACACCTGATGCAATAGATAGAATGTTGAAAAGACTTGATACTGACTATATTGATTTACTTTTATTACATCAACAAATAGGCGATTATATTGGTGCATATAAGTCTATGGAAAAGGCAGTTAAAGAAGGTAAAGTTAAAAGTATTGGATTATCAAATTTTGAATCTAATAGACTTGAGGAAGTTCTTGAAATAGCAACAATAAAACCTGCAGCGTTACAAGTTGAATGTCACCCATATTATCAACAAAATGCTTTGAAAGATAGAGTAAAAGCCTATGGAACAGTACTTGAAAGTTGGTATCCAATCGGTAGTGGTAATGAAGATTTAATAAATGAGCCAGTTTTCACTGAGTTAGGAAAAAAATATGGTAAAACTAACGTTCAAATAATTTTGCGTTGGCATATTCAAGAGAATAACGTGATTTTCCCAAAATCAACAAATTCTATTCACATAAAAGAAAATATAGATATTTTTGATTTTGAATTAACAGTTAATGAGATGAATGATATTAAAAAACTTGATAAAGATGTAAGATTTTTCAATATGTCCTTAGAGGAACAAGAAAAAGTATTAGGTGGATTTACGTTAAAAGATTAATTAAAAGAATGGAGAATATTATGTACGATTTTACTTTTCAAAACGAAACAAAAATTTATTTTGGTGAAAATCAATTAAAAAATTTAGGTACAGAGATTAAAAAATATGGAAAAAAAGTTTTACTTACCTTTGGGGGTGGCTCAATTAAAAAAATTGGGCTTTATGATAAAGTAATTAAAGAGTTAGAAGATAATGGAATGGAAATTTTTGAATTATCAGGAATAGAGCCAAATCCTAGACATACAACTGTAAATAAAGGTGCAGAAATTTGTAAAAAAGAAAATATTGATGTTATTTTAGCTGTTGGGGGTGGTTCAACTATTGACTGTTCAAAAGTTATTTCAGCTGCAACATTCTATGATGGTGACGCTTGGGATTTAGTTGTTCATAAAGCAGAAGTAACAAAAACTCTTCCTTTGTTAACAGTACTTACATTGTCAGCGACTGGTTCTGAAATGGATAGTGGAGGTGTTATTTCTAACCTTGAAACGAATGAAAAATATGGATTGTTGCACCCACTTATGCAACCTAAAGTTTCGTTTTTAGACCCAACAGTAACATATTCAGTAAACGCTTTTCACACTGCTTGTGGTTCTGTTGATATAATGTCACATATTTTAGATGTGTATTATCTAACTAAAAATGAAAAAATGTTTATGGTGGATAGTGTTATGGAAACTGTTCTTAAAACAGTTTATAAATATTCACAAATTGCAGTTAAAGAACCGGAAAACTATGAAGCAAGAGCAAATTTAATGTGGGCATCATCATGGGCATTAAATAACTTCTTAACTAGCGGAGGTGGTCAAGCACCAACTTGCCATGCTATGGAGCATGAATTATCAGCTTATTATGATATTACTCATGGTTTAGGTCTTGGGATTTTAACTCCACGCTGGCTAGAATATATTTTAAATGATGAAACAAAAGCATCAATTTATAAACTTGGTGTAAATGTGTTTAATATTGAAAATGATTTAGATGAAATGATTGGTGCAAAAAAGACAATAGATTTCATTCATCACTTTTTTTATAATATATTGGGCTTACAGAGTACATTAACTGAAATTGGAATAAACGAAGAAAATTTTGAAAAAATGGCTATTAACTGTACTAAGGGTGGTATTTTACCTGGTTATATTCATTTAACAAAAGAAGATGTAATTAATATTTATAAAATGTGTTTATAAGATGTTTAGCCACTATTTACTTTAAATGTAAATAGTGGCTTTGTTTTGTTATGACTAAAGAAAGTTCTACAATATTTATGAATATAGGTGCATTGGTATGTTTTGAAGTAGATACTTATTATAAAAAGCTATTACAAATAAAACTGCTGATAAATGAAAGAAAAATATTCCTTTTAAGCTACATATTTTCATTCTTTTTAGCAATTCCTAAATTGTCACATTATAAGATGTATAAGATTTTTACATTAACAATGTTATAATTGCATTTTGAAATGAAACCAAATACTATTTTTTGCTGTATTTTTCAGTACTTTAGAAAGATTTTTATTAAATTATTTTATTCTTTTAAAAGTGGGGATAGGCTCTACTTTATGACGACTTGTTTTGTGCATTTTGTCTATTTTCTCTTTTTTAGTTGAATCTGTAATCATACCAGTTGCAATATACGAGTTTAGTTCTTCATAAGTAAAACCGATTTTTTCTTCATCACTTTTTCCACTTAAGCCATCTGTTGGTGTTTTGTGTACTACAGATTTTGTTACACCTAAATAATCACCTATTGCTATAACTTCTTCTGTATTAAAAGAAAAAATAGGGTTTAAGTCAGAAGCTGTATCTCCCCACTTTGTACAATAACCAATATAACTTTCGCTTCTGTTACCTGTGCCACATACAAGGTAACCTTTTTCTTGAGCCAAAGCATATAATACAGTCATTCTAAGTCGAGGCTGAATATTTATGCTTGTTTCCTTATTATTCAATTCAGGTAAATTGCCAACTAAACCTTTATATGCATCATTTATATTTACTGTAATATGTGGTATGCCTAAGTCCTTACATACTTGTTCACTATCTGAAATATCGGGTTGTATATCGTTTGGCATCATAACGCCTAAAACATTTTCTTTACCTACTGCTTTTACTAATAAGCCAGCCACTACGGCACTATCTTTTCCTCCAGATATACCAAGCACAAAACCTTTTGAAGATGAAGTTTCTTTAATATCTACTATCCATTTACATATGTCATTTACGATTAATTCAATGTTTTCCATAGTTCCTCCTAATAAAGTAATTATTTATGGCAACCTCTAAAAACCCCATTATTTTTAATTTTCTATAAATTTTCAAAATTTCTGCGTCAGCTTCTCCTAGCAGAAACACGCTGTTATGCGTTGTCGAAGCTTTCTTGAACTATTTA
>JBKECM010000046.1:0-14451 GCA_047974615.1 Lachnospirales bacterium | reverse complement strand
ATTTTTTTCTTTTTGACTTTATCAGCACCTTCTTTCCTCGCTGATTTTATGCTATCTCACTATTTTCGTGCCATTATCATTAGTAATATTTTTTTCTTTTTGGACTTTTTCAGCACCCTCTATCTAAACCATGTACTTTTATTTATGATGGCACTAACATATGATTTCTAACTACATTTACAGACTAAATAGCAGATTTAATTAAGGTAAGCTCTTGAAACTTCCTTGATTTAATTTTCTTTTAAATTCATTGACTTAATTGTATATGTAACTACAGGTAAAATCAAAATAGTTAAAACAGCCTCTGGAACAATATAAGTAGCGTTATATGACACAGTATACCATACAACATTAGCATCACCAGCATACTCAGCAAAGAAAAGGTATCCTGATAAGCAAGCAAATACATATCTACCAAAAACGCCTAATAAATACCCATATAACAAGGCATACTTACTTTTACTTTTGTAAAATAAACCACTTAAACCTAAAGCACCAAAAGCTAAAATATAATCTACAACAAATTGCATAGGATAATATATATTCGGTTTAATCATACACCCAATTAGACCATATACAACACCAGCTATTATACCGGGTTTTAAACCATATAAATAACCAACCATAACAATAGGTAACATACTAAAAAGTGTTAGGGAACCTCCCATAAATAAACTAAAAGGCGTAACTAGAGATAAAATCACGCCTAAAGCAACTAACAATGATGAAGTAACAAGTGTTTTTGTTTTCATACTTTCTCCTTTTTAAGATTATGTGAATTAAAATTTTTAAAAAAATAATTGTTTAAATTCAAGTTATTAATTTAATAGGATAAGATAAACTATTTGTTAGGACTTCTTCCCGATACATTATGACAAAGAAAATAGTGTATTTTAAACGTTGTCAAATAAAAAAGGTAGTCATAGGACTACCAATATCAGTAAATTGATACCTACGTTGGCATTATCCAAATCAGGTACGGTCGAAACTTAAGTTTCCTCTCAGCCTGTTCACAAGCTCCCGAAATATTTTTATTATTATAACACAGAGTAATAAAAATGTCAAAATTTTTTGATACTATATAGTATCAAAATGACAAGCAACTTTATGTTGCTCATTTACATATCTATATGTTGGCATACTTTCCCTGCACATATCTGTTGCATAAGGACAGCGTGTGTTAAAAACACAACCTACAAACTCATCTGTACGAGTAGGTTGCTCACCTACTATAGAACTATTTTCTTTTTTAACTCCTATTTTTGGAACAGCATTTAAAAGTGCTCTTGTATAAGGGTGCTTAGGATTATTAAAAAGCTCCTCTGAAGTAGCTTCTTCAACTAATGTTCCAAGATACATAACACCAATTCTATGGGATATATGCTTAACAACACCAATATCGTGAGATATAAACAACAAACTTAAGTTCATCTCTTTTTGTAAAGAAATAAGCATATTTAAAACTTGTGCTTGTATGGACACATCAAGTGCCGATACAGGTTCATCGCATACAATAAGCTTAGGATTTATTATTAGTGCCTTTGCTATACCAAGTCGTTGCACTTGTCCTCCAGATAACTCGTGAGGATATCTAAAATAATACTCACTCGGCAAACCTACCTTATTTAACATATCAAGTACACTATCTTTTCTTGAACTTTGAGTACCAATTTTTTGAATAATTAAAGGTTCTTCAAGTATTTCACCTATACGTTGTTTAGGACTTAAAGAAGATAAAGTATCTTGAAAAACTAGTTGTATATCTTTACGAAGAGGTCGAAAATCCTTCTCTTTTAGATTACATAAATTTTGGTTTTTATAGTTAATTTCACCACCATCAGAATTAACAAGACCTAAGATACAACGACCAGTTGTAGATTTACCACAACCAGACTCGCCAACTAGACCATAAGTTTCTCCTTCGTATAAATCAAAAGACAAGTCTGAAACAGCTAACATATTTGTTTTAGGTGGCATAAGTTTTCCAAAAGTACCATATATAGGATACTTCTTTTGTAAATTTTCAACTTTCAATACTAATTTACTCATTAACTTTTTTTACCTCCTCATTATCTATATTATCTTTCCAACACATAACTTTATGTGAAGAACTTACACTATAAATAGGAGGTTTCTCACTTTTGCACTTATCATCAGCATAAGGACAACGAGTTGAAAAATGGCAGCCACTAGGTACTTCACTTAAAGAAGGCACACTACCCTTTATTACCGGTAATTCTTCTAATTTTTTCATATCAAGTTTAGGTATACAAGAAAGCAACCCTATAGTGTATGGGTGTTTAGGGTTTTGAAAAAGCTCATCTGTTTTCGCTTCTTCAACAACCTCTCCTAAGTACATAACTTTAACACTATGACAAAGTTGAGATACAGCCCCCATATCATGAGTAATAAAAAGAACAGACATACCTATCTTTTCATTAAGTTCTACTATTAAATTTAAAATTTGTTCTTGTATTGTAACATCTAATGCAGTAGTAGGCTCATCAGCAATTAAAAGTTTAGGTTCACAAGCAAGTGCAATAGCTATCATAACCCTTTGTTGCATACCACCAGAAAGTTCAAAAGGATATTTTTTAATAGCAATTTCAGGACTTGCAATTCCTGTTAGTTTTAAAAGTTCAATACTTCTTGCCCTTGCATCTTTTTTAGACATTTTTTTATGCAAAACTAAAACTTCATCAAGTTGTTTTCCTACGGTATGAACTGGACTTAAAGAAGTAAGTGGATTTTGAAAAATTACAGAAATATCATTTCCTCTTATCTTTCGTAAATCTTTCAAAGGCATTTCTAAAAGATTTTCACCTAAAAAGTTTATTCCACCTTCATATTTTACATCACTATCATATTCACTAAGACGTAATATAGCTTGAGAAAGTACACTTTTACCTGAACCTGACTCACCTACTATACCTACGATTTCCTTGGGAAAAATTTCCATATTAACACCATTTACAGCCGTCAGAAGCTTTTTACGTGAAGGAAACATAACTTTAACGTCATTAAATTTTATTAAAGGCTCCAAGTTATTATCCATTATTTTTTCCCCTTTCTCTTTGTACGAGGATCGAAATAGTCACGAAGACCATCACCTAAAAGATTTAAGCTAAGTACACAAAGTATAACAAAAGAACCGGGAACAATAGCAGTCCAAGGAGCCTTTGTTAAAACGCTTTTACTACCTTGTAGAATGTTTCCTAAACTTGCAGCAGGAGCAGGAATACCAGCACCCAAAAAGCTCATAGACGCTTCAGAAATTATGGCTTGAGCAAAAATATATGATGCTTGCACCGTAAGTGGTGATATTACACCGGGTAAAATTAGCTTTAAAAGTATTCTAAAGTTACTTGCACCTTGCACTTTCGCAGCCTCTACATACATTTGTTCTTTTACAACTAAGGCACTTGCTCTAACTGTACGAGCAATGCTCGGTGTATATACAATAGTTAAAGCTATTATAACATTTTTATTTGATGTACCAAGTGCAGCAGTTAAAGCAATAGCAAGTAATATACCAGGAATAGCAGTAAGACCATCACATATCCTCATTAATATATTATCAAGAACTTTAAAATAACTGGCATATAACCCTAAAATAGTGCCAAAGAAGCATGAAAAAAAGGTTACGGACAAACCAACCCAAAGGGATACCCTTGCTCCATATAGCACACGTGTAAATAAATCTCTGCCAAATTCATCTGTACCAAAAAAATGCTCACTACTAGGAGGTTTAAGTCTATCTGATACAACCATAGCGTTTGGGTCAACATCACTCATAGTAGGTATAATTAAAGCCGCGAGCAGTATAATTAAAAAAACAACAAAGCCTACTATTAGACTAGGATTTGCAAAAAGTCGCTCTAACTTAATGTTTCGTTGTTCCTTTAATATAAGTTTATTATTTATATTTTTTTCGTTATTATTTTCTATCATATTATACCACCTTACTTCTTATCTAACTGTATACGTGGATCTACAACACCATACAATATATCTATAATAAGATTTACAAGTATGTAAACAACCGTAACGAACAATACAACTCCTTGTATAACAAATACATCACGTCTGTTTATTGAGTTAAGTATTAACATACCTAAGCCTGGAATATTGAACAATGTTTCAGTCACAATAGTTCCTGTAACAAGGCTACCAAACGACTGTCCAACAGCAGTTAAAATAATAGGTGCAGCATTTTTAAATCCATAACTTGCAACAACAACTTTTTCACCTAAACCTTTAGCTCTTGCAGTTTTAATAAAAGCCATATTAAAAACATCAAGCATTGCAGAACGTGTCATACGAGTTAAATATGCAGCTTGAACAATACCAAGGGATAATGCAGGTAAAAATAAATATCTTAAATATTCAAAAACCCCTTCGGAAATTTCACTATAGCCGGCTACAGGAAACCATCTTAAATTTACAGCAAATATTAATTTTAAAAACATACTTAGCAAAAAACCGGGTATAGCAACACCAACTAAAGATATTGCAACAGATACAATATCAATAGCAGTTCCTCGTTTATAAGCGGCAATAACACCTAAAGGTATAGCAAAAATTAATGCAATTATTTGTGCAAAAATTGCTAAACTTAAAGTAGGTATAAAAAAATCAGAAATTGCTTCTAAAACAGGTTGCTTTAAGAAAAAAGATGAACCCCAATCGCCTTGTAAAACACCAGTAAACCAGTCAGCATACTGCACTAAAAAAGGTCTATCAAAGCCTAATTCAGCATTAAGAGCATTAATTTCTTCTGTTGTAGCCTCAAGGCCAAGTATTGAAGTTGCAGGTCCACCGGGTATCATATATACAACTAAAAAAATAACTAATGACACAACTAAAACAGTAGGTATAATCGATAATATTCGTTTAATAATGTAATTTAACATAAAATTTCTCCATAAAATCAAACTAAAACATATGCATTTTTCTTTATTTTATTACACGGTAATGAAATTTCGATATGCTTTGTATACCAAATCCAGAAAAATTGCAAATGAAAGATTTAACAAAATATTGCATAAAACTTTTACATACTTTGTTAAATAGAACATTAATTTTTTTCATTTTAATTAAAATGAGCGTAAAGAAAATCATTAGATTTTCTTTACAGCTCAAAATACTTTATTCTTTTATTTTTGCATTCCAGTAAATTGGATAGTGGAAATTATCAAAACCTTCAACTTCGCTATTTGGAGCAATGATACTATAGTAATGACCTAAAACGCTTTCAGCACCATATTCATATATAAAAGTTTGTAGATTTTCCCATTCTTGTGAAGCTTCTTCACTTGAACTTGCAAATCTTATAGCATCAATACCTTCTTGAACTTCAGGTGCATTAAAACCAGACCAAGACTCACTTAGAATTGATAATTGAACTGGTAACAATCCATAACTATTACTAGTAATAAATAAATCAAATTTATTTATATCAGCTCTATACTCCATAAAAGTATTAAAATCATAACTTTCAACAACTGCATTCATACCAGCTTGTTTTAATTGTTCTTGAACAACTAAAGTTGACTTATACATTTCACTATAATCTGGTGTAGTAACAAGCACTATAGGCTCATCATTGTAACCAGCCTCAGCAAGTAATTCTTTTGCTTTCTCGATGTTGTTTTGGTTATAATATTCACTACCACCTTCATTTGCCCATTGAATATTACTTTCATTGAACATACCCGGATATAATGAATATAAGTTTTCATCTCCAAAAGCAGCAAGCATAATATCATCACAGTTTAAAGCAGCAATAACAGCTTGACGCATATTTTCATCAGCTAAAACTCCTGTTTGAGTATTTAAAAATAAGTTTAAAGAACCTGTTGGTTTTGAAGATAAACTTAAAGTTTCATCTAAAGAAAGTTCTGCGAAGTTTTCAAGAGGAATAGATTCAGAAATATCATATTCACCTGTTTGTACTCCACCTATTCTTGTAGTATCGTCAGTAACAATTCTAAAGTATAAAGTTTCAGTTGGTGCATTTTTTGCACCAGTAAAACCACTTGGCTCACCTTCTAGTGATTTATAGTTTACATATTTAGCAAGTTTAACATATTGGTCAACAGCAAACTCTTCTAAATAGTATGGGCCAGTACCGATATAATCAGAGATACCCTCAGCAGTAGCAGCATCTACAGAAGATTTCGGATAAATAGCAGCAAATTGTGAAGGGTTTGCTAAAATTAACATAATATCAGAAGCAGCTTTATTTACTGTAAGTGTTACAGTATAATCATCTACCTTTTCAAAAACTGAACCACCTATTAAAGTATTAGCTTTACTTGAAGCCTCAAGCCAGTGTGTCATAGATGCTACAACATCATCAGCTACCATCTCTTGACCGTTATGAAACATTATTCCTTCACGTAATTTAATAGTATAAACTAAGCCACTTTCGTCAACTTCATAGCTTTCAGCTAACACTGGTGTAGGCTCATAGTCACTATTTAAAGCGAATAATGGTTCATATATATGTTGACCTATACCTGCAACAATGTTAGAGCTTGACCCATGTACATCAAGAGTAGGTGGATTAGCAGTAATAGCAATATTAAGCTCATCTTTATAGTTAACCTCATCTGTAGTTTCAGTACTAGCGTTATCACCTTCTGTTTCTGTAGTAGCGTTAGCACCTTCTGTTTCAGTACTAGTATCACTTACAGTTGTGTTGCCTGAACTACAGCCCGTTAAAAGCATTGAAGTAGCAACAATTAAAGCAAAAGTTATTTTAGAAATACTTTTTTTCATATAATTAATTCCTTTCTTTTAAACATGATGTAATACTTTGCATAATATTTGTTTATAACAATATTTAAAATCACAATACATAGTATAACAAATAATTTTTATTATTTCAACAATTTTTTCAAAATTTTTACTAATAATCTAATAAGGCACAACCTAGTGCATTATATCTATTTTTACATCAATAATATGTCATAAAATGCACCCCTTTTTTTTAATAACTTATTATACAATATTGTAAAAAAAATGTAAACCCCATAAAATTAACAATTTAATTTTGCACTATACAATTTTACCCAAAACTATTTATAAAAACTTTTTAAACTGAATTAATCAGAAAATTTTTACAAAAAAAATAAATCTTTAATATAGTTTATGTTACATTTATATCAATGACAGTAATTTTTTATATAAAAAAAATATTCTAAATAAAATATATAAAAAATAATAATTTTATAAGAATATTTAATTTATACTAAATATCAGTTTTACGAAATTCCTATATTATTTTACGACTTTACTCTTTTTTGACTTTTTCAGCACCCTCCTCTTTATTAGTTTGCCCACATATGATATTTTTGAATATTATTAATAAATATTTTACCTATAATTTTTTCAACTACACATACATATACTCACTACATTCAAAAACAATAGTATTTCTTGTTTTGTTATGCAAAACTATTGCCTTTGCATTTAAAGTTTTTTGAACATCAATTATACGTTGATTATCAGAACCTCTAAAGACTAATTCACAACTTTTTCTACTTTCTTCATATTTACCGTCAACAAGAACATCAATATTTTGTAGAATGTCGCAAAAAATTTTACTTTTTACCATATCTTCAAATACATAACCTGTATATGCCCAAATATTAATATTCATCTTTTTACAAAAAGTAGTAAGTTCAAGTAGTTGCTCTGGCTGTAAAAATGGGTCCCCACCTGAAAAAGTAATACCATCTTGAAGTTCAAGCTTTAATATTTCCTCTTTTATATATTCTACATCAAAAAGCTTTCCACCTTTAAAACTATGAGTATGTACGTTATGACAGCCTTTACAGTTATGTATGCACCCTTGAGTCCAAATAACAGCACGTAACCCCTCGCCATCAACTATACTATCTTGTTGTATTTCTCTAGCTAATCTAATCTCCATAATAAACCTATCCCATTTGAAATGGCATAATTCAAAGTGCAATTATGCCTATTTAATTTCCCACCTTAAAAACTTTGCATTTTTAAACGCACTATCTTTATTTAAAATCTGTAGAATGTTTTACTCTTGCTTTTTCTTCGTGTTTTTTGCCATTATTAAATCTTTCAACAGTGCCCACAAGATATCCTGTAATTCTTCTAATTCTATCAAAAGGAATACCATCTTGCTCAGTTCTACCGCACTTTGGACAGCTTTCATATATCACCCCAGTATAACCGCAAACAGGATCACGGTCAATAGGGTGATTTATTGCACCGTATCCAATGCCACTTTCCTTCATAACTCTAATAATCTTTTCAAAAGCATCTAAATTATTTGTAGTATCTCCATCAAGTTCAATATATGAAATGTGACCAGCATTTGAATACTCGTGATAAGGTGCTTCAATTTTTATTTTATTATTAATTGATATGTTATAATAAACTGGTACGTGGAAAGAATTTGTATAAAATTCACGATCAGTAACACCTTCTATATTACCATATATAGCTTTATCTATGCCAGTAAAACGGCCACTTAAACCTTCAGCAGGTGTAGCAAGTAAAGAAAAATTTAAATTAGTTTCTTTAGCAAACTTATCACAAGTTTCACGCATATGTCTAATTATTTCTTCACCTAACTTTTGTGATTTTTCACATTCACCATGGTGCTTACCAGTTAAAGCTTTTAATGTTTCAGCTAAACCTATAAAACCAATAGATAATGTACCATGTTTTAAAACTCTACGTATTCTATCGTTACTTTTAAGCTTCTCCGAATCTATCCATATACCTTGTCCTAGTAAAAAAGGAGCATTGTATGTTTTTTTAGTACATTGTAACTCAAAACGTTCTAAAAGTTGTTCTTTTACATTACCCATTAACTCATCAAGTTCGTTGTAAAAGGCTTCTAAATTCATTTTATCATTTTTCAAAATACCGTGTTTAACGCCTAAACGCGGTAAATTTATTGTAGTAAAAGATAAATTACCACGACCGGGTGTAATAGATTTACTAGGGTCAACCGTATTACCTAAAACACGTGTTCTACAGCCCATATAAGCAACTTCTGTTTCAAAGTTGTCCTTATTATAAAACTCTAAATTAAATGGTGCATCAATAAATGAAAAGTTGGGAAACAATCTTTTACTTGATACTTTACAAGCAAGTTGGAACAAGTCATAATTTTTGTCCTCTTGGTTATAGTTAACACCTTCTTTTACTTTAAATATAGAAATAGGAAAAATAGGCGTTTCACCGTTACCAAGTCCACGTTCTGTAGCAAGTAAATAATTTTTTATAACCATTCTTCCTTCTTCACTTGTATCTGTTCCAAAGTTTACAGAAGAAAATGGAACTTGTGCTCCAGCTCTCGAATGCATTGTGTTTAAGTTATGTACAAAACCTTCCATAGCCTGATAAGTTTTTCTATCCGTCTTTTGGATTGCTTTATCATAAGATATTTTAAATAATCTCTTTACCTGTTCTGATTCTTTATAAAATTTTTCAAAAATTTCTATATCAACAATTATAGAATTTAATTTATCTATTTCTTTCGCAACAGTACTCATATTAATAAAAGCAAGTAAATCTTCAAGTTCTAAAAAATCAAATACAGTTTGTTTAAACTCTCTTTTAAAAGTACATAAAACGCCTTTTGACATATAAAAATCAAAGGCAGGAATACTTTGTCCACCATGTTGGTCGTTTTGATTTGACTGTATAGCTATAGCTGCAAGTGCGGCAAAAGACATAATATCCTTTGGCTCTCTTATAAAGCCATGACCTGTAGAAAAACCATTTTTAAAAAGCTTATTTAAGTCAATTTGACAACAAGTAGTAGTACCCATAGGAAAAAAGTCCATATCGTGAATATGAATAGCACCTTCATTATGTAGCTGAGAAAACTTTGGCTTCATTAAATATGCTTTTGCAAACTCCTTTGATACAGTACTGCCATATTGTAACATTGTACCCATAGCCGTATCACCATCAACATTGGCATTTTCTTTTTTTGAATTTTCTTCAAATGCACTTTTTAAACCTAAACCTTCTATAGTCTTTAAAAACTTATGCAATTTTTTCTCATCGCTAAACATTTCTCTTGAAGTATTTCTTTTTTTTCTATAATCTGAAAACGATTGATATACATCTTCATAATTATTAGCCTTTAGCTCATTTTCTATCATATCTTGAATAACTTCAATTTTAATTTTATCTAAACCATTTTTTGATTGTTCTACAATTTTATTAATAGTACTTATATAAACTTTTTGAATATCTTCACTAGTATAATTTGTATCACTATCATCGTTTATAACACTATCAAAACCACGCTTAATGGCAATAGCAATTTTCGAACCATCGAAATCTACTTTTTTACCGTTACGCTTTATTATACTAACATTTACTTCATCAACAATTTTTTCCATAAAATCTCCTCAAAAATTTTCAAAATACTCGTTTATTGATAATAATTATCGCTATTAAATAATAGCATATTAAGTAAAAAAAAGCAATGTTAAAAATATACAAAAAAATAAAAAAGGTGTTTTTTAATCTTTTTATTTTTTATACATTTTCAACAAAGCCTATATTTAAAGGAAAAATAGAAAATTTCGTTAAAAATAAATCGCGTTTTTTTCCATTTTTATTATTTAGGTGAATTTTAACATTGACCTTTTTAATAAAAAAAATATAATAAACAATATAATTTTATTACATTTTTTTTATTTTGTATAGTTCATCTTTTTCGTTATTAATTAATAAATTTTTCACATTATTTATTACCATTATTTTATCACCTTCTGTAACGTCACCAAGGTCATAAACTAAAATATTGTTTTTATGTAATTCTTTTTTCACTTCACTTACATCACTTTTATTTGTAATAATAATTGCAGAGCCACTAGAAATAAGCTTATATGGATTAACATTAAATTTTGCACATATACGTCTTGTAACCTTATGTATATCTAAATAGTTAAGGTTAATATTACAGCCAAATCCTTTACTTTCTAATATTTCATACAGACCACCAAAAACGCCACCTTCTGTAACATCGTGAATTTTAACTTTATATTTTTTTACACAATCAACTTCTTTTTTAATAGATAAACTATCTTTATATGCATTTAAAATATCGTTGAAATCCGCTATTGCTAAAGTACTATCTTCATATAAGATATCATCGAAAACTTTCTTAGATATATTACCTTCATAAAATAGCTTTTCATAATATTTTTTAATACATAATGTATCATTTACTATATCTTCAAAATAATTTTCAAGTAAAATAACTGTACCTTCTATAGCAAAACCTTTACTTAATAAAATTTCATCACCTAAGTCAAAATCATAACTTAAATATTTTTTATTTTCCGTTTTACCAATAGCAGTAACAGAAATTATCGGTCTTATAACAGCGTCTGTTATTTCAGTATGTCCACCTAAAAGGTTTAAACCTTCCTTTTGACACTTAAGATTGATTTCATTAAAACACTTCTCGATTTCTTCAACACAAGTATCTTCAGGAAACAACATCGTAACAGTAACTCCAATAGGTGTAGCACCTAAAGTATATAAATCATTAAGGTTAACGTCTATTGCAAGTGACCCTATATCTTTAACAACACTAGTAATAGGGTCACTTGTTACAATAAGATTTTCCCCTTCCATATCTACAACAGAACAATCTTCACCGATTTTAGGGTTAACCAAAACAATATTTGAATTTTTAATACCACTTAATAATTTACCTAAATGTTTATTTTCAATTTTTCCAAGACTCATTTATAGTACACCTATTTTAAATATTATTTTGTATCTATATATATATTACCATTTTTAACTTTTATAGATATTTTACTACCAATAGGTATTACCTTATCTATAATCATATTTGCTATATCTCTTTTAATAACATCATTTATATAACGGTTTATTTCACGACCACCGAAATCATTTTTTAAACCCATATTGCCGATAACTTCTAAAACTTTATTTGAATAACTTAGTTCTATTCCTTTTTGTTCAAGCTTATCTTTAAGCTTAACAAGACCCGTTTTAGCTATTTGCTCTGCTGTTTTACTATCTAAGTCACTAAAAACTATTATAGTATCAAGACGATTACGAAACTCGGGTGTAAAGCCCTTTTCAAGGTTTAAATACATATTATTAGTATCAACTTTCTTATCACCAAACCCAATAATATTTTTTCCAACTTCACTAGCACCAATATTTGAAGTTAAAAAAATTATACAGTTATTAAAATATGCCTTTTTACCAGAATTTTCAGTTAAAACTCCATAGTCAAGAACTTGAAGAAGTATATTATACACATCTTTATGAGCTTTTTCTATTTCATCAAAAATCAAAATACAATCACTATTTTTTGATACTTCTTTTATAAGGAGTCCGCCTTCTTCATATCCTACATAACCTTGAGGTGAGCCAATAAGTCTAGCAACAGAATGTTTTTCTTGATACTCACTCATATCAAAACGAACTATAGGTCTATTTAAAGCTTTAGCAGTTTCTAAAGTTATCATAGTCTTGCCTACGCCTGTTTTACCTATAAGCATAATTTGGCATATAGGTTTTTCTTCATCTTTTAAGCCTAACATACCAACTTTTATATTATCCGAAACTTTTTTTATTGCCTCATCTTGTCCAAAAACAACTTTCTGCAAATGTTTTTCAAGATTTTTAAGTAAAGTATTTTCTTTTACATCAAAATCAACAACCTTCTGACCCGTCATTTTTGTAAAAATTTCCATAATGTCTTTTTCTTTAATGTCGTATTTATTGTTCAAATCTTTAACAGATATTATTGTTCCAACTTCATCAAGTATATCTATTGCCTTATCTGGAAAAGCCTTATCTTTTATATATTTATCAGCAAACTTTATAATAATCTCTAATATTTCATTACTATATGAAACATTATGATACTCACCAAAACTTTCACATATCCCTTGTAATATTTCAAGTACTTCATCTTTACTTGGTTCGTATATGTTTTGTACTTGAAAACGTCTATTTAACGCCTTATCTTTTTCAAAGTTTTTTCGGTACTCATCATAAGTAGTGCTACCTATAAATTTTATAGTTTTTTCTTGTAGGTAAGGCTTTAACATACCTGCTAAGTCGTTACTTGAATTTTCGGAAGCCCCCGTCCCTACAATAGAGTGTATTTCATCTATATACAAAATACAATTTTGCACTTTAGAAAGTTCATCAAGTAGCTTTATTGTGCGTTCTTCAAAATCACCACGATACTTTGTACCTGCTAAAAGAGCAGTTACATTTAAAGAATATAAACTAGCATTTTTGAATTTTTTAGGAACATTACCATTACATATTTCCAAAGCTAAAAGATTTATAATAGAAGTTTTACCTACACCGGCATTACCTATATGCAAAGGATTATTTTTTGTTTTACGTGACAAAATTTCTATAGTTCTTAAAACTTCATTTTTTCGTCCAATAACTTTTTCAAGTTTACCTCTATTTGCAAGTAAAGTCAAATTAATAGTATATTTGTTGATAAACTCGTTATCAACAGCATTTCCCTCTACTACCTCATCAAAATCATCTCCAAAAAGCTTGTAAACTCTTGATTCCTCCACACCATTTTTTTGTAAATAGTAAGTAGCATAGCTTTCTTCAAGAGTATAAAAAGTAGAGAAAAGATCTAATAATTCTATCTTCTCCCTATTTCTTTTTTCAGCTTCAATAACACATTGACTTTTCATAAAAGTAAAGTTGGTACTTTCGAGTAATGTGCCATCTTTCGACTTAGGCACCATTTCTTTAAAATAAGTTAATAAGTCGTTACGTATACCTTCAACGTTACCACCTACATTATATACAAAAGTAATTCCTTCATTGAAAAGCAAAATAGAAAATAATAAATGTTCAGGTGTTAAAATTTGATGTTCTTGTATTTTAGCTTCATTTACAGCAAGTAAATAAACTTGTTGTATAAATTCGTCAAACTTCATTAGACTCTCTCCACTTTAATTTGCAACGGATAATTTTGATCCTTTGCAAGTTTTTTTGTAAATTCTGCTTTTGTATATGCAATATCTTTAGGATACTCTCCCACAACTGCACTACCTTTATGATGAATATCAAGCATAAGCAAATGTGCATTCTTATTATCTTTTTCAAATATTTTAACTAAAACAAAAACAACAAATTCCATTGTTGTAATGTCATCGTTTAAAAATATCACTTTATAATATTTTGGTGGTTCAATAGAAACTTTATCTAAAACATTAGTTCTTGAACTACTTTTACCTTTACTATCACTCATAGTATACACCTATATAAATTTATTATTTTACGATGGTGCTGAAAAAGTCCAAAAAGAAAAAAATATTACTAATGATAATGGCACGAAAATAGTGAGATAGCATAAAATCAGCGAGGAAAGAAGGTGCTGATAAAGTCAAAAAGAAAAAAATTATA